>CAUABN010000048.1:0-7469 GCA_958427275.1 uncultured Anaerotruncus sp. | reverse complement strand
TGGGAGCCGACAGAAAACGCCCGTCAAGTATGCTGTAACCGTCAAAGCCATGCGCGCCGTCCGCACTCTGCACAGGCGAATCCTTTTTGATTTTATCCGGAATGGTAAGAAGCGCGAGCCGCTCCAGCCCTCGTGCGAACGGAAGCAGGATCAGCGTGGAAAAAACGTTGAACGCCGTGTGCATCGCCGCTATCGAAAATGCGTCGGCAGGCGCGGAAAGATAACCTGCAAGCCCTCCGAAAAGCCGCCACACCCCGACCGTAGCCAGTGTTGCCGCCGTGCCTATCACATTAAAATAAAGGTGGATGAACGCCGCCCGGCGGGCATTTTTGCCCGCGCCGAGTCCCGAAAGAAGCGTTGTAAGGCAGGTCCCGATATTTTGTCCCAGTATTATCGGCAGCGCCGCACCGCGCGTGAGCGCTCCGGAGGCGGCAAGCGCCTGCAATATTCCGACCGATGCCGAGGACGACTGTATTATCGCCGTAAGCAGCGCTCCCGCCACAATGCCCAGAAACGGGTTGGAAAACACGGTGAGCATGCGCACAAAATCCTCGTTCTGCGCCAGCGGCTTTACCGTGTCGCTCATCAGCTCCATGCCGAATATCAGCACGGTAAAGCCAAGAAAGGCATACCCGAGGTCGCGCCGCCTGCCGGTACGCGAGTCCATTATAAATACGATCCCGACCGCCGCCAGCACAGACGCAACAGCCGCGGGACTTAAAAGTCCCGCCTTACCGCCGAGCTGTGTGAGCGACAGCACCCACGAGGTAAATGTCGTACCGAGGTTTGCCCCCATTATGACGCCCACCGACTGTGAAAGCGTCATGATACCGGAATTGACGAATCCGACCACCATCACCGTAATGGCGCTTGAGGACTGCACGATAGCGGTCGCGACAGCGCCGAGCGCCACACCGCGAAGCGGAGTGCGGCAGAGCCGTCCGAGCCATCCCTGCGGTCTGCCGTCGCTGAGCCGGCGCAGACTTTCTCCCATCACGTTCATACCGAAAAGAAAGAGCGCCAGCCCGCTGGCAAAGTCAAGAATTGAGAGGATATTCAAAGCAAAAAACACCTTTCCGAAAGCTGAATTGCCCTTATTATCCCCCACATGATAAAAAAATACCCGCGCGGAGCGGTCCGGCGGGGATTGATATACGGGGTGTTAAAAAACTCAAATTGTGTTTTTTAACACCCCCGACGACTTGTTCTCGGCGGCTGAACACCGCCGTTTTGCCGCCAATAAACGCTAAAAGCGAAAAACAAAGACACGAGTCGGCAAAACCGACCAAGATCGCATTAAAAATGCCGGAATCCTGACCGGAATTTTGAGTGGCTGTTAAAAACATCGAGTTTTTAACAGCCACATACAGTGCGGATATTATATGCGAAATTTTATTTCACTATCTTTATGCTGCCGATAAGGGGCAGTTCCTTTGCCTTGCCCTGAACGGCATTGATGATACCGATGATGACAAGCGCAAAGCATGCGACAGAGGCAAGAGAGAAAACGATGGAAATGACAATCCCAAGAATCGGGATACCGGCGAATATCGACCTTGCGAGTCTCGCGCACACTGCTACGCAGGTATCAACTATAAAGAGAACAAGTCCCTGGTTGGCGTGGAAGCGTGCAAATTTTGAATCCTTGGCGGCAAAAAGCGGGATGATGAAAAGGATCCATATGTAGGACAGAACCGACATGCCTTTGTTTTTGGCAATATCGTCCCGGTCGAACGATTCGGTCGTATCGGGTGTGTTTATGATCTTCTCGAACTCGTTTTCATTTCCTTTTCCGTTTTCGTTTTTTGCACTGCCGCCCGCCTTATTGCTTCCGGTTGCTTCACCGCACTTGGGACAGAACTTTGCGCCTTCATCGATCTCGGCGCCGCATTTTGAACAGAATGCCATGATAAATCCTCCGATGCTCGTGACGGCGCTGTGCGCACGTCACTTATTATGATATATTATTATATTATAAATCAGCCCGCGTGTCAATAGCGAATTCATCAATCCGTCACTCGCCGAAAATGCTCCCCCAAAGATCGATAAACCGAAAATATTTATTGTTTTTCGATAAAAAGCTATTGACAAACGATTTGCAGCGTGATATACTGTATGCAGAACCCGGAATAATATTCCGACGCAACAAAGGAAAAGAGGAAAAAAATATGCCCAGGATAGGAAGACGTGCCTCGTGCACTATCTCACTTGTTATGTCTGCGCTCACTCTTGCAACCGTGGCTGTCGCCGCCGTCTTTATGCCGCGCATATTCGATGCATTCTGCGCGATACGCGGCGACATGACCGGTGTGCCGTTTTACCTTCATCACTCATTTATACTGATCGTAGCATACCTTATACTCGCCGATGTCGCCGCATGTGATACGGTGTTGCTTTCGCTTCTTCTCGCCATCAGACGCGAAGAAGTATTTTCGGCGGCAAACGTGGCACGCATACGCGCCGTGTCGTGGGGCTGTATTGCCGCCGCGGTTCTGTTTGCGGCTCTGGCACCGAAATTCTATGTCTCTGCCGCAGTTGCCTTTATCGCCTTCTTTGTCGGGCTTTGCTTAAGGATCGTCAAAAATGCATTTGAAGAAGCCGTCGCTCTCAAGGAAGAGAACGATTTCACTATCTGAGGAGGCTTCGGATGATAACGGTCAATCTTGATGTTATGATGGCAAAGCGCAAGATGTCGCTCGGCGAGCTTGCCGAACACGTGGGTATCACGCAGGCAAACCTTTCGATACTGAAAAACAACAAAGCAAAGGCGATACGCTTTTCAACACTTGACGCCATATGCCGCGCGCTTGACTGCCGCGTGGAGGACATTCTCGAATACGAAGCAAAGGAGACTGAAGATGAACAGCAATGAACCGACAGACCGCGTACAGGCACAGGCGGTCCCTGCCGCGGCTCTGCGCCGTGAGGCAATGATACACGAAACAGTATTTGCATGGATAGCCGTAGCGACAGCATATATATACTGCCGGATGTTCCCCGCATACAGCCGTCCGCTCGGAGCCTTTCTACTGATCATGGCGCTGTACGCCGCAGGCGGGATATTCATGCGTATTTCGGGCAAGGCGCGGCAGAACCGCCGTTCGGTATTCACCGTAGCGTCGGCAATGCTGTTTTCGCTCTCTTTCTTACTGTCCTCAAACGGACTCATTCATTTTCTTGCGTTTGCATGGGCTGTCGGATGCTTTTTCCTGTGGATAATGTTCTCATTCGGCGGCGGGCTTGAAGCAAGAGCCGGCGGACTTTTGTTCTACGATGTACTGAAAGCCACCGTCGTCATGCCGTTTGCCTCCTTCGGAGCCGCTTTTTCCTCTCTGCTTCCGCTCCGCAAAAAGGACGGCACACCGCAGCGCTGCGGCAGGCAGGTCGGCTTTGCCGCGCTCGGACTTTTTGCCGCTATCATTCCCACCGCGATAGTTATCGCCCTGCTTTCGTATGACGAAGCGTTCGGACGCATAGGCGAGCGCATCGGCAAATTCCTGTCTGACGATATTCTTGACCGCGCGGTCGCGCTTTTGTTCGCCATTCCCATTTCCGCATACGGCTTCGGAGCATTCATTTCCGGCATCGACCGCAAGAATGAAAAATATATGTCAGCCGACTCCTGCCGCAAATTTTCCGACAGCGCAAAATTTGCGCCGGAGACCACCGCTTGCTTTGCCCTGCTCCCTCTGCTCATCGTTTATGCGGTATTCTTTATCTCCCAGTGGAGCTACTATGTATCGGCATTTTCCGGCAGACTGCCCGAGGGAGTTGAAATTTATTCGAAATACGCCCGCGAGGGCTTTGGCGAGCTTTGTGCGGTCTCGGGAATAAACGCCGCCGTGATGCTGGTCATATCCGCATTCACAAAGCGCCGGAGGACAGATCGCCACAGCCCGGTAATGCGTGTGTTCATCGGTCTTCTTGCCGTATCGACACTTATCCTCGTTGCCACCGCACTCTCCAAAATGGCGCTTTACATCAATGCTTACGGTCTTACAAGGCTCCGCGTTTACGCCTCCTGGTTTATGATACTGATCGCCGCAGGCTTCCTTATAGCTCTGATAAAGGAGATAGCGCCGCGCTTCAATGCCGTGTGCGCTCTGCTGGCGGTATTCGTATTGCTTTTCGGCGCGCTGGCGCTCTCGGACCCCGACCGCATCATTGCAGAATACAATGTTGACCGTTACATCGACGGCACTCTCAGCCTTGACGCGGAGACGCTCCGTAACGAATGCAGCGACTCCGCCATCCCGGCGCTTGTACGTCTCAGGACCGCTCTCGAAGGCAGACCGGAAACGGAAATTTTCAAAAAGATCATCGATTACCGCCTTGAAGTATGGCAAAGGTCAAACGGCGATCCCGCAAAAAGCATCTTCTGCGAAACGCTTCCGCGCATACGCGCGCGCCGTGCGGTGCAAGGCATGCTTACGGAGGACTGACTTTTTGGGTTGCAGGCAAAATATTTACCGCCCGGTGCTTGAACTCCGGGCGGTTTGCTGATATAATATTATGTTGTACAGTTTTTACATAACGAAAGGCGGATGGTATATGACAAAACGCGCACTTATTATAATATCTGTTCTGATACTGCTTCCTCTTGTCATAACGCTCGTAGCATGGACAGCCACGCGGATAAAAAATCCCGTGGTAGCCGAGTGGGATGACGACATGAGCGGCATAACATACAAGGGGGAGGTCTACCTCCCCGTCGGCAAGGTCGGCGAGCGTCTTTTTTCGGTCGGCAAATATCTCGGAAAGATCGGCTCATCGCGCTACGGCGCGCCGCTGTATCTTGTAAAAGGCGACAGCCTCGGCTATCTCTGCTACGCCACCGAGGGTGAACAGCTGGTCCTTCTTTCAAAAACCGGGAAGCCGCTTGGGGACGACACATCCGGAATGCCCGACAAAATAAAGCTCGGCAAAAGCACGACAGATGTGAAGGATGAAATATCCCTGCTTTTGTCGCTCGACCTGCTGACCGATCCGGAAAAGGTCACAGATGACGACGATATGCCGATAGTGTTCAGCACAAAGAAATACAAAGGTAAATACACAAAATACAAGCTGTGGGAGTACCGCGGAGACGGCGCGATAGGCATTGATTCCGGCGCACGGCTCTACCACATGGACGAGACGGGAAACTGGTACTACGTGACCGCCGCCGACGCCGCACAAGCCGAATCGGAGGAGGGCGTCACATACTTTACATACACGGCGCGTCCGCTGCGCGACATAGAAGCGCTCGCGCTCATAGAACGTCTCACTGAGGGCAAGACCGCCGAGGAAAGCACCGCACATTGAACGGCCGGGCATCCAAGGAACGCACCGCCCCGGCGTGCGGCTCTCCGATAAGCGTGCGCATTGCATCTGACATATTATTTGCCGCCTATCTTGCATTGCTGCTGAAGCTCACGGTGTTCCGCGCCGGCTTTTCACTCGACAGCTTCATGCTCGGCGGTTCGCTCAACCTCACGGTTTTCGCTAATCTCATTTCGGTGATACGCCGCGGCGGAGCGTACTATTTCTTCCGTCTGCTGCTCGGCAACATAGCCGCCTTCATCCCACTCGGCGCATATCTTGCGTATCGCACGAAAATGCGGGTGATATCGGTCGTCCTCATCGGTGCGGCTGTGAGCATAGCGATAGAAGCGCTCCAGTTCGTCTTTGACGTCGGAGTCACAGAGATAGATGATGTCATACTCAACACCGCCGGCACTCTCATAGGAGCGGCGGTGATAAGAGGAATAAACAGTCTGACGACCAAAAGTGCAAAAAAATAAAAAATCATCCGGGTGCCCGACGCGCAAACGCACGCAGGACACCCGAATATTTCAAAGTGGGTCTTTAATGCATGACCTCGGAGTTGCCGCAGCTCTCGGTTTTATCTGAACTTTTCCCCTTCCGCGTCATATATCTCACGGCGCACTATCGAATAATCCGCGCCCTCGGACGAGCGGCGTGCGCGCACGCCAAAGCGTGCGAGTATAACGCTCATCAACAGCTCGGGACTCAGATTATCCGTGCTTCCTGCGGCAAGACGCGCATCGATGACAAGGCTGCCGTCACCGCGGCTGACACTTGCCGCACGTATGAGCGGCGCGATATCCACCTCTGCCTCTCCCGATTTTGTCTTTTTGACCGTCATTATCGGCTTTTCCGCAAGAAGATCCGCAAGCTCGCGCTCTGTCACAGAGCCTGCCCCCGGCAGTCGGAGCGTGATAGTGTAGTCAGCCGACGCAATGCCCGCAAACTTTTCCTTTGCGGGGTAGCAGGAGGTGAATTCCACCCCCGGAACGGTTGCGCCGCGCATACGGCGCAGGATCTCCTCGCAGGGCATATCGCCCTCAAGACGGATATCCATCAGCTCGCATTCGCTTGCGCACCCGAGCGGGAGCGGCAGTGCAAACACCAGCTTTGCATGCGGGTTGAACCCCTGTGTGTACCACAGCGGCAGATCGGCGCGCGCCAGAATGCGCATCATCGTGCGCTGAAGATCAAGGTGCGAGGTGAATATTATAGGACCTTGCTTTGTAAAGCCGAGTCTCACTATACGCGGTTCAACTGCCGCGTTTTTTTCGTTGTTTTCATTCATTCCGCTCATTTTTGCAGACTCGGACAAACTGCCCTCTCCCCTCCAAGTCGGTTTGCGCCGCATCCGGAGCAATGCTCACGGCAGCTCGGCGTTGTAATGCCCGCGTGCGCCTTATCGTGCTCGCGGATAAGAAATTCCTTCGTCACGCCGCAGTCAATGACATCCCACGGCAGGACCTCGCTCGTATCACGGAGGCGGTTGGCATAAAACGCGGGATCGATGCCGGAACGTTCAAAAACGCTTATCCATTTATCGTAATCAAAGAACTCGTCCCACGCATCGAAATGGAAGCCCTCGCGGCAGGCAAGTTCAAGCGCTGCGCCGACTCTGCGGTCGCCGAGCGCCAGCACGGCTTCGATGCGTGAGGTCCCGGAATCATGACAGGAGAACTTTATCTTGCGGTCGGTTATCTTCGAACGTATGAAAAGCCGCTTTTCCTCAAGCGTTTCGCGCGTGTCCTGCGGCTCCCACTGGAAGGGCGTGAACGGCTTCGGCACAAAGCAGGAAACGCTGACGGTCACCTGCGGCTGGCGGCGCTTATTGCGTTCGGGGGTCGCATAATATTTTTCGATAACGGCTTTGCCGAGCGCCGCAATACCCGCAAGGTCATCCTCGGTCTCGGTCGGCAGACCGTCCATAAAATACAGCTTGACCTGGTCCTTTCCCGCCGAGAACGCGATGCCCGCAGCGTTCATAAGGTTCTCCTCGGTAACGTTCTTGTTTATGACATCGCGCAGGCGCTGGGTGCCTGCCTCCGGCGCAAATGTTATGGACGATGCACGCACCGACGCCACCTTATCCATCAGCTCGCGCGTAAAGCTGTCTATGCGGAGCGAGGGGAGCGACAGGCTGACCTTTTTATCGTCGGTCCACG
>CAUABN010000047.1:0-7470 GCA_958427275.1 uncultured Anaerotruncus sp. | reverse complement strand
ATGCTATCTCCTTTAAATTCAATCATGCCCACGGGTCGGCGGACTTGGGGGTACGGACGCCTGGCAGCAGGTACTGCTCCCACAGGAACCACTTGCCGTCGGACGGACGCTGACGTAGCTTGATTGGGCGGGGATCGTCCGCGCCGCCGCAGGGGATAAACAGCTTCATGTAGCCCTGCTCCTCGCCGGATACATGATTGCTTTCGACCGTTATAGTGTACGGCTCTGCAGGCGTATAATCGTTGTCCGGAGTCGAACCGGCGAAATAGGTGAAGGGCAGGTAGGTCTTGCCGTCACGGAAACGGTCGTTGATGAAGGAGATCTCCTGTCCGTTCAGCGGACGGGGGCCGCGCAGCCAGTTCAGCATTTCGGTTCCGATGTTCTTGTCGGCTGCATAAGCGCAGAGCGCAAGAACCGTAAGAGCCGCCGTCTTGAAGGGAGTGTCAAGGCTTGCTTCGGGAAGCGCCTGAAGCTCCTCAAGGCTTTCCGGAAGTGACTTGAAGGTAAATGTCTCCTTCTTGTTTCCGACCGACTTTGCCGCGGTGGTCACCGCCTGTTTTGCCGAGCTTTTCAGTTTGTCAAAGATACTCATTTTCTGTTTTCCTCCAATAATATATTCCGGTCGGTGCCGCACCGCGTGTCTTATCCTGACGGTGCGGTACCGCCTGTTTACCTATTCGGCGCCGCCGGTGCTTCCGGGATTACCGGGAATGCATCCGTCGGACTTTTTCTTTTTCTTTTTTACCAGCGCTATAATAAGTGCAGTCAGTCCGCCTCCGACGAAGACCGATGCTGAGGCAACCACCGTCGGCAGTATCCAGCTCTTATTTTCGGTACCGGTATTTTCGCCGGGTTTGCCGTGGTTGTCGGTTTCGGTCGGATCCTTGGGTTCATTACCACCCGAGGTATCCTCTTCACTCTTTTTGATAACGGTGTTTTCGTTCCGCTTCTTTCCGCAGACGGTGCACTCCTCGTGACTGATACCGTCCTCGGTGTCCGTTGCGGGTTTGTCTGTTATCCAGACAAAGCTGTGTTCTTCTCTGTTCAGATGCTCGGAGCAGCTTTTGTCGCGGCAGGCGTTCCAGTGGTAATTCTCATCGAAATACCATTTGCCGGTATCGGCTTCGTGACTGTGAGGTCTTTCGGCATCCCTGTAATCCGCCGTAAGCTTCACCGCGCCCTCCGGCATTGTGAAGGTGACGGTTTCCGCCGCCGTATCCTCAAGTGTAATCCCCTCCGCGACCCATCCGCCGAAGACCTTGCCTTCGGGAGCGGGATCGGCTGTCACCGTTATGCTCTCGCCGGCAGCGGCTCTTGCAAGCGTATTTCCGGCGGAATCGACAGCCTTGCCTCCGGCAACGCTTATCTCGTAGTCGGTAATTGCGGGCTCGACGTCGGTTTTCATTACCTTGCCGCAGTCATAGCACTCGGTGTGCATCCTGCCCTCAACTCCGACACCCGCCTCGGTATCGGTTATCCACGGGCTTTCGGTATGCTCTGCATACTCGCTGTTCCCGCAGGCCGTGCATTTATGAACGTGCTTTCCCTTTGAATCGTCGTTCGTCCATGCGCCGTAGGCGTGTTCCTCTGTTTCAAGCATACCGCAGGAGCAGACGCGCTGATGGTTCAGCGAACCCATATTTGAAGGCGTCCACTTTCCGAAGCTGTGGTCGTTGACAGTCACCGTGCAGGTGCCGACAAGCGAGCTGTCATTGTTGGCTTTGGCGGTTATCGTCGCACTGCCCTTTCCGACGGCGGTAATGAAGCCTGTGTTTTCATCGACCTTCACGACCTCGGGATTGCTGCTGTTGTACTTTATGGTGAAGGTACCGACAGCGTCAACGGGCGCTATTGCCGCATTCAGCTTCCAGACGCCTCCGACGTGTATCGAGAGCGACTTTGTGCTGACGGTAACGCCGGTCGGCTTTACGGCGGGGGTCTCCCTGACGGTCAGCATGAACTGAGCACGGTAGACGGCAGAGGGTTTCTCGCCGGGCTTGAGAATACAGAGCACCACCGCGACAGGGTCTGTGGTCTTCTTCTTCGCGATAACCTTTCCGCCCTCTATCTTTGCGTACTCGTTCTCAAAATCGTAAATATACGTGGTGTAGCCGAGGTTATCCTTGGCCTTCTTTCCGACTCCCCATACCAGCGAATATCCCCGGACATCGTGCGGAAGGATCGACGGAAGGTCGGTCGGAAGAGTATACGCCTCGCCCTCTTCAAGAGTAACATCGTCAAAATCCGGCTTATAGCTCAGAATGGGAGAGCTTGATCCCATGTCCGTGGGCGTATATACAACGACCTGCGCACCGCCGTAGGTGTTCTGCATAGGACCGGAAGGTCCGGGATAGTACAGTGCGAACGACCCGTAGCCCACCTTCTTTCCCTTGATGGTTATGGTGGTAAAGCCGTTGAGATCCGTCACCTTGTTCTTCGGAGAAACGATCTCGAAAAACTGAGTGTCGTACGACGACGGCGTCTTGACATCAAAATAATTGAATTCGTTTGCCGTGGCAGGGTTCAGCTTCACCCTGAGATTAACGGTCTGACCGGGTTTTACAAACACCGTGCCGTTTTCAACCCCGTCTAAGGTGATACCTCCCAGCCGCACTATTTCGTCAATCAGAAGCTCCCGGAAATGGATAATGAAGCCCGGTTTCTTCACATCGGTTTCGGCAAGACGGTAGTAGAAGTACAGCCTGTCGCCGGGATAGTACCCTTTTCCCGTCGCCGAGGTCAGCTTATTACCCCAGTCGATCTTGCTGAGGTCAGTGTAACTGGTTTTGCTTACAACGTAATCGTACTTCGTGCTGTCGAAGTTTGTGATCCTGTATCCGTCGTAATAGTCTTTTGACTTTGTCGCAACAACATCAAGCGGTGCGGGTGTTCCGGGATTGTAGCCCTTTTTGACGAGGAGCGCCTTTCCGTGAATAGCTCCGTAGTACTTGGTGCCGTCCTTGCCGTAAACCGACAGGTACACGTACTTATTGACGTATTCAGCCTTGTTCAGCTTGATCGACGGACCGTTTTCGCCCTTGATATCCTTGCCGACGCCGGTTTTGGGATCGTTATACTTCCACTGATACACAACTCCGCTCAGGTCGGTAACGTTCGGCAGTGTAGCCGTGATGGTGCCGCCGTAGAACGCGTCGGTCTTGGAATACTCGACCGGTCCTTTGAGCAGAACGCCCTCCTCAAGCGCAACCGTTGTCAGCGTTTTGTTTATGCAGCTGAGTTCGTCCCAATAGATCGTGATTCCGGGGTTCCTGTAGTACCACTCGACAAAGAGCGTGTATGTCCCCGTCTTCGGCACCTTGAAGGTATTGTTGCCTCTGGATTCGTATAGCAGCTTGGTTCCGTCGTATACGTATAGCATGAAATTCTGCTTGACCCGTTCCTCTTTTTCAAGCTGGAGGAACCAGTCGGGAAGCGGGACACTGACGCTGAAGGAATACGGCTTGCCGGCATAGAGCGGAACCATTCCGTCGCTGCTTATCTCGGCACCGTTTATCCTGATGTCCATATCTTCTTTGTCCGGCATGGATCCGCTTCGCGACATCCTGATCTTATACGGACTGTCTTTGGAGCTTCGTGACGAATAAAACGTATCCACGAGCCACGCCTTATGAATCTTGCCGTATACGTTCAGCTCCGTCCACACCAACCGTGCTTCCTTGGTGGGGTGTGTACCGAATTCGCCCCACAGCTCATGCCTTTCGAACTGAACCTGCAGATACCTCGCGTTCAGAAGGCGGAGTCTTTCCCTGTTGACGCTCCAGGAATACGCGACGGTTTTGGTATTGAAGACCTTTATGTCGATATAACCCATCGTATCAAACGTCAGGTCACTTGACAGCATCACATGGGAGACCTCTTTCTTCTTGTTCCCCATCCGCATTTCGATGTTGCTCCATTCGCCGATGGTTATCGTTTTGGCATAAAGTCCGTAGGTTGCACCGTCCTTGCCGGATCCGGTCGTATCGACACGGAGAATGCCGTGTCCGATAACGGTCAGGTTTCCGCTTTCCGATGAGGTCGTGTTGGGTTTTGAAAGGTCAACCGCCGCTCCTGCCGCTCCTATGTACTTATAATTCGAGCCGAGCGTAAGCGTCAGCGTCCGCTTCGAGTCGGTATCAATGGTCAGGTCCACTCCGGGCGCATATATCGCACCCATTTTGACATCGCCCGACCTGATACTCAGGGTCAGCTTTTGTCCCTCAAGCCCGCCGAGGTTAAGAACCTTTTTCTCGTCTTTTGTCCAGTAGTAAAGCGTCCCCTTGTAATAGCCCATGATCTCTTTTGCCTTGGGATACTTTTCCATATAGTACTGCAGCGAATAGAGTTCTTTTACTTCTATGTATTCCGTCGGAAGGTTTTCGAAAACGACTTTGACCTCTCCGCTCTTAATATCGGCAACTCCGCGCGGATAATTTGGCGCCGCCAGAGAGTTTACCGCAAAAAACACCGCGGCAACCGTCAGTAAAAGAAGAAACACCCCTCCGATTATCAGATTTCTTTTCTTCATCCGACTTTCTTCCTTTTTGCCCGGTTATTTTTTCTTCCGGAATGCCACTGCGGCTAACACAATGCAGCTTCCGAGAAGCACTCCGCAGACGGCTGCAAGCACGATTATAACCGTTCCTCTGCTGTCGCCTTTTTCTCCCGGCACACTGTCGGTTCCGGTATGTCCGCCGGAACCTGTTGGTGATGTTTCGCAGTCGGAACCTGTTGGTGATGTTTCGCCGTCGGAGCCTGCGGGAGATGTTTCACTGCCTGCCGGCAGTGTTGTCGCCGGTTCCGATGTACCGTCAGGGACGGATGTCGTCTGAGGGTCGGTCACATCCGAGCCCTCCGACTGCGGCTGGGTGACAACCGTCTTTTCGGTAACGGTCACCGGAATCACGCTTGAATATGCCACACCGCCGAGCTTTGTCATCACATAGCAGACATAATACCTGGTCCCGGGAGTTGACGTGTCGCAGACAAGCACCGGGTTCTCCTCCGGCTGACCTCCGTAAGATCCTATGGCTACAATGTCCTTGAGCTGCCCCGTGGGGGTCTCAAACCATGCGTATGAGCTGACGCTGTCATCTCCGGACGCCTCAGCTTCGCAGAACAGCTTCACAACCGTCTCCTGCTCCACCGTGACCGAGGCGGGCACCTTCAGCCGGGGCGGAGATTTCTTTCCGCCGACCGAGATATACGCCGACTCGGAGGTCACGCTCCCGGCTTCGTTTGACACGACGCAATAGATCAGCGCGCCGTCAAGTGCGCTTCCGATGCCTTCGACAAAGAAGGTATCTCCGGCTTCATTGGAGCCGTATCCCGACCCGGTAACGCCGTTGAGCCACGGGTGGTTCTCCGCGAGCGCGTCCGCGGTACGGTAGGCTGTGCCGTTGTAAACGATATACCAGTTATATGAGAGATTTTCACCCGTTGCTCCGACACTCCAGATGGCGGAAGCAAACTCCGGATAAACGGAGTTCTGCGGCTGAAGCGTTATGACCGGCTTATCGGCTGCCGACACCGGTACAAGCATTGCCGCCGCAAGAAGTGTTATAATCAGGAACGCAGTAAATTTCTTCATGTCTGCCTCTTTTCTTTTTCCGGAAACACCGATCAGAATTTTCCGCCGCCGCCGCCGTGTGTGGAGCCCGAGGAGGAGGTGTGGGTGCTGCTTCCTCCGGAGCTTTCGTTTTTCGGCTTGGCGGTGCGGGAAACCGTCCTGTACAGGAACAGATCGCGTTTTTCGGTAATATTCAGACTTTCCTTCTTCATGTAGCTGCCCGCCGCAGACTGAAAGCGCACCGTTTTCAGCTTGTTTTTCATCTTTTTGACCGTGCAGGTCGCCAGAAGCAGTCCTATCACAAGCGAAATGGGAATCCAGATCCACGAAATGGGTTCCTTCGGAAGATTGAACGAATTATAGGGCGTTTCGTTTCTTGCCTGAGAGACAAAATCGTCGCAAAGCTCCGCAAAGGCATCAAACGCGCCGGCAAAATCCCCGCCGGAAAGGTAGGGCTTCAGCTTTTTGCCGATATAGCTTATACCGTCATCGGTAAAGGCATATATCGCGTAGCCGTGGGTGGATATGTACCAGTCGTTTTCCTCGGTACTGATGAGAAGGAGCAGACCGTCCCTTTTCATGCCGTATCCGTACGAGTTATAGTCAAAGTAATCGTCGGCATACTCCCATGTCTTCGCGCCGTCAAGAGTTGTTGTCGTCAGGACAACGATATCCAGCTTTTGCCGGACACGGATCTCATCAATCTTTCGGTTCAGTTCGAATCTCTGACTGTCGGTCAGAAGCCCCGCTTTGTCGATAACTCTGTCGCCGCTGTTCCGGAAGTCCTGAACCTCGCCTTCCGCAAAGGCGGAAACCGCAGTCCCGAGACAGAGAACAATGACAACCAGAATCGTCAGTATTGTCTTTTTCATTCGCTCAGCCCTCCTCAGAATCCTATCAGGCGCAGAAGCCACACGATGCCGTAAGAGGCAAGCCCGTATATCGCCGTAAGCAGCAGTGTCCACCTGGTCGCCGCCGATTTGTCAACCGGCAGATCACCGACGAATTTCCCGGTCTGCCCGTTCATGGCGAACGTGTACTTGTTTCCGTTCCAGGTAGTGTTGAGGAGCCACACGGGATAAAGCGCATACTTTGCCTTGCCTCCGCGAAACTGAACGCTGCTGTTTTCGGTGCGCACGGTGGTATAGTCCTTGACGGTCTGGGCAAATGTCTCTTCCGTGGAGCGTTTGACACGCTCGTTCGCCCTGTCGATGCTCTGCTCCGCCGTAACGTCGTATTTGTCAGCCAGAAAACCGGCAAGATATGCCGTCTGAAAGTCAACCGCATCGTCGAAGTTATAAGGCTCTATCGATTCCATAAGATCGTCCGCCATTTTGGACGACCCGTCAACCGGGACGTGTTCAAAACCTACGCTTCCGCCCCTGTGTACCATGTAATAACTGGTCTCGGTATAGTTGTAATCGCTGTCGCTCCATGCATTCACTCTTGTTGCACGGTAGCGCACCTGCGCATCAACATCTGTATCGAAGAGCCAGAACGGGACATAAACCCCCTTGATCTCGTCGATGTGATTCTGGTCTCTGAAAACCTTCGGAAGCAGCCGCTTGCCGGTCAGATGCTTCATCAGCCCGGCTTTTGCCGCCTTTTTGTCCAGCTTGAACGGAATAACAAGATCCGGTCTGAGTGCGCCGGAGAACTGACCCATCATCACCACGGGGTTGCCGCAGAAGGGGCAGGTGGTGGCTGCCGTGTTGGCATCGCCGACTATCTCGCCGCCGCAGGACTTGCATACATAGGAGCGCAGTCCGTCTGTCTCGCCCTCCGTCCACTCGCTTCCCGCCGAGGTCTCCCAATCCATTTCATCGGTTTTGTCTCCCTGAAGCTCGCTGTCATAGCTTTTCAGTGTCTCAATCTCGAATTCCGTATCGCAATAGGGACCC
>CAUABN010000046.1:0-7543 GCA_958427275.1 uncultured Anaerotruncus sp. | reverse complement strand
GGCGCCGGCGAAGGGTACCTAGATATAAGAAACCGCAAGGTCGTTGCCATCAGCGCAGTAGCCGAACGTAAAATGAGGCTTTTCGGCTGTGCCGGAAAAGCCTGATCTTCAGTGATGCTCCGGACTGCCATCCCAAAGAACGGCGGCAGTCCGGAGCTTGTTTACATTCTGTTCCACTTGACAACATGAAACGCTTGTGCTAAAATGATGGCAGAACGGAGGTGCATATCATGGACGGGAAAACGTATATCGCAATAGATCTCAAGTCTTTTTTTGCGTCTGTGGAATGCACGCGCCGCGCACTTGATCCGCTCACGACCAATCTTGTTGTAGCCGACGCATCACGAACCGAAAAAACCATCTGCCTTGCCGTTACACCGTCGCTGAAGGCATACGGTATATCCGGCAGGGCACGTATGTTTGAGGTGATATAGCGGGTAAGTGAAGTGAACCGTGAGAGACTTGCAAAGGCGCCGGGGCACCGGTTCAAGGGCGCTTCGTATAAGGATACCGAACTCAGAACCGATGCCGGGCTTGCGCTCGATTACATTGTGGCAAAGCCGCGCATGGCACTTTACAAGGAAACGAGCGTAAAGATATATGAGCTTTACCTTAAGTACGTAGCGCCGGAGGATATACACGTATACAGCGTGGACGAGGTCTTCATAGATGCAACAAAGTATCTTTCATTCTACGGAATGTCTGCCAGGGAACTGGCGCGAGCTATGATCCTTGATGTTCTGAGGACGACCGGAATAACCGCAACAGCCGGCATAGGCACCAATCTTTATCTTTGCAAGGTCGCGCTCGATATTATGGCAAAGCATGTTCCTGCCGATGAATACGGCGTTCGAATAGCCGAGCTTGATGAGATGTCATATCGCCGCGAGCTTTGGGGACACCGTCCCATAACGGATTTCTGGCGGGTTGGCAGAGGATATTCTTCTAAGCTTGCCGGATACGGCATGAACACTATGGGTGACGTTGCGCGGTGCTCGCTAAGGAACGAAGATCTGCTTTACAGCCTGTTCGGCGTGAATGCAGAGCTTCTGATAGACCATGCATGGGGTTGGGAGCCGTGTACGATAGCGGAAATCAAAGCATACCGCCCGCAATCAACCAGTACAAGCTCCGGGCAGGTGCTCAGCTGCCCTTATCCTTACGAAAAAGCTCTGATAATAGTAAAAGAGATGACCGAGCTGGCTGTGCTTGACCTTGTTGAACGCGGTCTTGTGACCGATCAGCTCGTGCTTGACATAGGATACGACACCGAAAACATCAAAAGCATAGACGGTACGGCAGATATATCGGCGACCGACGACCGGTATGGCAGGCGGGTACCCAAGCCCGCGCACGGGACCGGCAACATCGGGCGGATGACATCATCAACAAAGCTAGTTACCGATACTGCGGTAGCGGTGTTCGAGAGGATAGCAGACCGCCGACTGTCGGTACGGCGGATAAATCTGACACTCAACAATCTGACAGATGAAAGATCGGTAAGCGTGTCATCTTACGGCGAACAGCTTGACATTTTTACCGACGGCGCAGCCGCCGAACACCGCCATGCAGAGGAGGTTGCCGCCATTGAACGCGAAAAGAAAATACAGCATGCCGTTATCGGCATAAAAAAGAAGTTCGGAAAAAATGCGATAATCAAGGGACTCGACCTTGAGGACGGCGCAACAACAATCGCACGCAACGGGCAGATAGGTGGGCACAAAGCATGAAGAACACGGGACTTTATGACGATATGGTAGATCTTCCGCATCATGTTTCAAAAAAGCACCGGCAGATGCCGCTCGCCGACCGTGCGGCTCAGTTCGCGCCGTTTGCCGCACTGTCGGGGTACGGCTCCGATATAACCGAAGCGGGACGAACCACAGAACGGAAGGCGGAGCTTGATGAATACGCCATTGCCGCCATTGACGGCAAGCTGCGAATAATTCAGGATATGATATCCGATATGCCCGAGGTCACAGTGATATATTTCGTACCAGATGCCTCAAAAACGGGCGGTATGTATGTTGATGCAATAGGCAGAGTGGCGGAAATAAACGAATATGAACACATTCTGGTCATGAACGACGGTAAAAAGATACCGATCAATGATATCAGCAAAATCGAGAGCGACATATTCGGAATGCTTATGTAATATGAACGTGAGACTAAAAGACTGAAAAATGAGTATTGAAATCAGGCGCGCAGAGGCGCGCGACATAGACAAGGTGAGCGTTCTTCTGAACGAGGTGCTGGAGCTTCACGCAAAGCTGAGACCGGACATATTTATATCCGGAACAACAAAATACACCAAAAAAGAGCTTGAAGATATATTTGCAGACAGCAATACCCCGGTATTTGTCGCGACAGCTGACAGCAGTGAGGTGGTCGGATATGCTTTCTGCATATTCAGACATCAGCCATTCAGTACAAATATGCATGATTTCAGAACGCTGTTTATAGACGATATCTGCATTGACGAGAACTGCCGCGGACAGCATGTTGGCAAACAGATATTTGACCATGTCGTCCGCTTTGCGCGCGAAAACGGCTGTTATGATGTGACCCTTAATGTGTGGGAGGGGAACGACGGCGCCCGCGCCTTTTATGAAAAGATGGGAATGTTCGTAAAGGAAACGCAAATGGAGCTTATAATAAAATAATAAAATAATAAGCCGCTCCTGCCGCAAGACTGTGCGATAAAAAGTACTTTTCAAATGAAAGACTATTGCATTTCCGCCCGTTTGGGTGTATAATACTCCGGTGTTAAAAATTAAATCACGGAGATATTATGGTCACACATGCAGAACGCCGCGGGCACAGCACTGCGGCTGAAAAAATCATATCCTTTATAAAATCGAATGTTGTACTCGCTGTTGCTTTTCTGGCGGCAGTTATCACCGCGTGCATAGTTACGCCCGATGAACGATATATAAGCTATTTTGACTTCAAAACGCTGACCTGCCTTTTCTGCACACTTGCTGTAATATGCGCCCTTAAAGATATCAGCTTTTTCACAATTATTGCACGGCGTATTGTCGCGCTCACGGGAGACATACGGCGCGCTGTTATAACGATAGTCATAATAACATTTGTCGGTTCGATGCTTATTGCCAATGACATGGCACTGCTGACTTTTTTGCCGCTCGGATATTTTGTTCTCAGATCCTCCGGACAGCAGAAGTATATGATCTTTACTTTCATCATGCAGAACATCGGCGCCAACCTCGGCGGTATGCTTACTCCGTTCGGAAATCCCCAGAACCTGTATCTTTACAACAAGTTCGGAATACCTACCGACGAGTTCATGAAGATAATGTCGGTGCCGTTCGTATCCGCCATTGCGCTGATAATTACATGCTGCTTTATCTTTGTAAAAAAAGAAAAGATCTCGGTGCAGAAGGATGACGAGGCTCATCTTCCGCTGTGGCGGACTGTTCTTTATCTGGTTTTGTTCGCGTTCTCAATAGCCATAGTTTTCAGGAGCATTCCGTATTATTGGGGACTGGTCGTCATTCCTGCCATCCTGCTTATTGCCGACCGCAACGCGCTGCGGCGTGTTGATTACGGACTCCTTATGACATTCGTATGCTTTTTCATCTTTTCCGGCAACATGTCACGTATTGAAGCCGTAAATCATATTATTTCGACACTCCTGGCAAAAAACACACTGCTCGTCAGCATCGCATCCTGTCAGTTTATAAGCAACGTTCCGTCGGCGATCCTTCTTTCGGAATTCACCGAAAACTACCGTGCATTGCTATACGGAGTCAACATAGGCGGGACGGGAACTATCATAGCCTCGCTCGCAAGCCTTATAACGTTCAGACAGTACTGTGCCGCCGAGCCGGGCGGGGCAAAAGAGTATCTGCTTCACTTCAGTGCCTTCAATTTTGCTTTTCTCATCATAATGACGGTGATCTGCTACGCGCTTCTTTGAGTGCCCATCACGCTGCTGACCGACCGACGACAGATCACAGACCCCCAAAAACGACGAAGAAATTTCGTCGTTTTTTTAACTATTGACAAGCGCATTTAGTTGTAGTATCATATATATTAGTTGATGGTTCAACTAATCGGAGGTGATACAATTGGACTTGACCGAACGCAAAATAACAAAAATTGCCCGCGACGTGAGCAAATTCACCGTGCAGATGATGCGCGAAGAGGGCATAGGCACTGCGGAATTTGATTTTATCCACTTCGTAAGACACAATCCCGGCGCAACACAATCAGATCTTTGCGAGCAGCTGGGCATGGACAAAGGCGCTGCCGCGCGGCGCGCAGCGAGTCTTGAAGCCAAAGGATATCTCCGCAGAGATGTAAATCCCGCCGACGGACGAAGCCGCCTGCTTTACGCAACAGAAAAAGCGGATAAGTTGAAGAACTCTAAAGCGACCATAGAATCCGCGTTTTATGAGTGGCTGACAAGCGTGCTTGACGAAAATGAAAAAGAAGCGTTCTGCGCAACGCTCGATAAGCTCTACCGCCGTACAAAATCAGAGCGCGTTGCAGGCTTCAGCAATGTGAGAACGCACATAACGGACAAGAACGGAGGTATGTGATATGAGATCGGAGCATACAACACATTCGCCGGATCGGATAATATCATATTTCCGTATGGAGCGGACGGCGCTTTTATTCACGACAATTACGGGTCTTATGTACAACTTCGGTCTGCTTGCAACACCGTGGTTTGAAGGGAAGCTTGCCGGATGCCTTATGGATATTCTCGGCGGGACCAAAAAGACCGTCGATATGCTCACACTGGTCATCTTCTACATACTGACGGTCTGTGTGGTGCAGGGTGCGCGCTATGTAAAGAGATTTTACGTGCGCAGATTTGCCAACAACATAAACCGCAGCATGAAGAAAGTTCTTTACGCCAATCTTATCAACCTTGACCGTTCGGCATTCGGCAAGGACGGTACCGGCGAAGCTATGACCAAAGCGCTGTCGGATGTTGATGACTGCGCCGAGGGCATGCGCAAATTCACAACCGAGGTGTTTGATACCGGTGTGGCGCTTGTCGGATATATCGGCATGCTCATCTATTACGACCCGAAGCTTGCGCTGATATGCCTCATTTTCCCGCCGATATCATATATCATAGCCGAGAAAATGAAGTTTCTGGTCCAGCGCACAGGCGCTGAATTCAAAAAATCAGCCTCACGTCTCAATGCGGCAACGCTCGACCGTGTTTCAAACGCCGTAACCTACCGTATTTTCGGCTGTGAGAATCAACGCGGCAAAGACTACGAAGAGTATCTTTCCGATTATGAGAAAAAAGCGGTAATGCCGAACATTTGGGTCTCGTCCATGCCGGCGCTTTACCGTGTGATATGCATGGCAGGCGTCATCTTTATCATTTATTTCGGTTCGGAAAATATGCACCGCAGCGTAGGAGCATGGGATATCGCCGCATTCACAACATTCCTTTCATGCTATACCAAGCTCTCGGTCAAATCGTCCAAGGCTGCAAAACTGTTCAATTCAGTACACAAGGCAGAGGTCTCGTGGGAGCGTATAAAGCCGCTTATGAAGGACCCCGCGGTTCGCGATGATGTTACCGTCATGCCGCCATGCGATGTAAAGATCAAGGACCTTTCATTTACATATCCGGACGGAAAGAAAATATTCTCCGGGCTTTCGCTCAACGCTGCCCCGGGCGAGGTGATAGGCATAACCGGTCCCGTTGCATGCGGAAAATCCACCCTCGGAAGGGCGTTTCTCAATGAGGATCCTTACGGCGGTTCGCTCCGCGTTAACGGCAAGGAGCTTTCCGAAATGTCTGCTACCGAGCTGAGCGGTACCGTCGGATATCTCGGACACGATCCGGAACTTCAAAGCGATAATATCGAAAACAATGTAGCGCTCGGCGACAGTATCCCTACCGACAGATATCTGCACGATGTGCGCCTTGACGGAGAGATTGCCGAAATGCCTGATGGCAAAGCTACCTGCGTAGGCAACAGCGGCGTGCGGCTCTCCGGAGGGCAGGCACAGCGCCTAGCACTCGCACGGGCACTTTATCACAAGCGTCCGGTAATGGTGCTCGACGATCCGTTTTCGGCGCTTGACCGCCACACCGAGGAGGAGGTCTTTGACAATCTCCGCCGGGAATGCTCAGATTCCGTTGTTTTTCTTATATCGCACAGACTGTATATGTTCCCGGAAACAGACCTCATTATATGGATGGATAACGGCAAGACGATCTGCGGAACACATAAAGATCTGATGCAAAGCGTTCCGCAGTATCGTGAACTTTACAATATGCAGAAGGACGGTGAGGAAAATGAAAAAGAATAATGCTTTGGGTATTGTGATTGATACCGTAAAACGCAAATGGTTTCTTTCTCTTGGCGTGTTGGCATCTTTGGCGGCGTCTATCGTCATATCGCTCCTGCCGCCGCTTGTGCTCGAAGCAGTCATAAACGCCCTTGCCGACGGAGGCGATATTGACATCGGTCTTGCATTTTTGTATTTTGCCGCGGTCGCAGGCGACGGAATATTCGAATCGGTCCGCGAGGGGCTTCTTACGGTGTTCGGTCAGAAAATAACCCACGCAATGCGTAAAAGCCTTGAACACAAGCTCACCGCGATGAGTGCTGCCGAACTGACATCTGCCGATCCCGGCGCTGTCGTTTCGCGTTTTACGGGAGATGTAGATACCGTTGAATCGCTGTTCACATCCGGCGTCATAAGCATGTTTGCGGATGTTTGCAGGGTCATAAGCATTATGGCGATAATCCTTTCGCGCAGCACCGGTCTTGCGGTCATACTTCTTGCGATCATCCCACCGGTGTTTTTCATCACCCGTACCGTGCAAAAGCGTATGCTCAGCTCTCAGCTTGCCAACCGTGCGGCAGTCGCGCGTGTATCCGGTCACGTTCCCGAGACTATCCACTGCCTCAGAACGATACGCATGCTCGGCAAGGAAGAATACATGAAGAAGCGCTACGGAGAATATATCGACAAAAGCTATGCCGCTATCGAAAAAACCAATTTTTACGATGCAATATACTCTCCCATAATACTTATCTTCAACGCCGTTACGGTAGCGGTGGTTATGCTTATGTCAGCCTCCGGTAATCCGGTCGTGCTTAAATTCTTCGGAATGTCCGTAGGCACCGCAGTGGCGGTAATAAACTACATATCGCAGATATTCACCCCCATTGAAAGCATCGGCATGGAGATACAGACCGTGCAGTCTGCCGTTGCGGGCGTAAAGAGAATAAACGATTTTCTCGCCCTTCCGGAGCGTGAAATATACGCCTCCGACTCATCAAAGGCACAGTCCGGGAATCCGTCGGTCGAGCTTCATAACGTGACCTTCGGATACGACGAAAAAAATGTGCTGAACGATCTCTCGTTTACTGTCAACGAAGGTGAACAGGTCACGCTGGCAGGCCGCACCGGAGCAGGGAAAAGCACTGTCTTCAAGCTGATACTCGGTCTTTACAAGCCGTGCTCCGGCCATGTAACGATAGGAGGAAAGGATGCATACACCGTTGCAGATTCCGAAAGAAGAAAAATCTACGAC
>CAUABN010000045.1:0-7553 GCA_958427275.1 uncultured Anaerotruncus sp. | reverse complement strand
TGGGTGCATCTATTTTATGCACCCTTTTTGGTGGACCTGGTGGGATTCGAACCCATGACCTCTGCGTTGCGAACGCAGCGCTCTCCCAACTGAGCTACACCCCCGTATACATACAAATCGCGGATTGAAACCGCAAATCATATTATACCACAAAGATGCGCTCTTTGCAATAGCTTATTGAAAAAAAGTGAGAAAAATTTCAGTCAAGTCGCGTATATTGCGTTTCCCCACGCAAGGCGGTAAGCGATCACTGCTTTACAAACCGTGCCGCCTTAATTGCCGCGGCATAGAATTCATCATATGACATACCGTTTATATATCTCACCTCAAGCGATATCACACCGTCATAGTCTGCGATATTGCGGCGGACGTAATCCCAGTCAACGCCGGTGGAGTATCCCGGCAGAAGGTGCTCGTCATGCTCATACTCGCCGTCGTTATCATGGAGATGAAGCGCCGACAGGCGGTCACGGTACTTTGGCAACGCCAGCTTTGTCTGCGAAAAGCACGCCTCATGTCCGCTGTCATAGCAAAAACGCAGGCGCGGTGAATCTATCCTGTAATAAATATAGTCTATAAAGTGGAAAAAGCGCTGATTTTCAAGGCACATATCCACGCCGAGGCGTTCAGCCGCATCCACCATCCGCTTTATGCGGTCGATCCCGATCTCGCTGATAGGCGGATAATTATTTCCCGCCGAGACGTGGTAAACCACGCGCTTTACGCCGAGCGAGGCGCATGCTTCCATATGCCCCAGCAGGCGTTCCGTTACCGCCTCTCCGCGCTCACCCTCGCGCCAGATGTGATTTATGCCGTCCCACGGTGCGTGAACATTGTCGATGACAAGTCCCGCCCCGGCTACCGCATCGGCAAGGTCACGGTCCGGATATTTGCCGCCGAGGTGAAGCAGAACCGCATCAAAGCCGGCAGCCTTTATTGCTTCAAGGCTTTCACGCGGGTCGGTATCTATCTTTCCGAGATGTATTCCGTACTTTGTCATGTCGTTCTCCTTATTCCATATAAATATAATAAACCGGGGCTGCCGCAGAAAGCGCGACACCCCGGTGTGATTTTTACAGATCAGGCTTTTCCGGCAGAGCCAAGGACGTCACGGATCTTATGGATGACCATTTCCTTGACGGCGGTGCGTCCGGCGCCGAGATACTCTCTCGGGTCAAAGGCTTCGGGCTTCTCGGCAAATACGCGGCGGATAGCGGCGGTCATTGCAAGACGGATATCGGAGTCGATGTTGATCTTGCAGACAGCCATCTGAGCAGCCTGGCGAAGCTCGGTCTCGGGAATGCCGATGGCATCGGGGAGCTTGCCGCCGAGGGCGTTGATCTCACGGACGAATTCCTGCGGAACAGAGGATGCGCCGTGAAGAACGATGGGGAAGCCGGGGAGTCTCTGCTCGATCTCCTTGAGGATATCGAAGCGGAGCGGAGGCGGAATAAGAACACCGTCTGCATTGCGGGTGCACTGCTCGGGTGTGAACTTGTATGCGCCGTGAGAGGTACCGATGGCGATAGCAAGAGAGTCAACACCGGTGCGGGTGACGAATTCTTCAACTTCCTCGGGACAGGTGTAGGAGGAATCCTCGGCGCTTACATTTACGTCGTCCTCTATGCCCGCGAGCTTGCCCAACTCGCCTTCAACGACCACGCCGTGGGCGTGAGCGTATTCAACTACCTTCTTGGTAAGAGCAATGTTGTCCTCAAAGGAATGCTTGGAGCCGTCAATCATAACGGATGTGAAGCCGCCGTCGATGCAGGACTTGCAGATATCGAAATCTGCGCCGTGGTCAAGGTGAAGAGCGAAGTCAACGCCGCTGTCCTTTACGGCAGCCTCGGCAAGACCGAGCAGGTATGCGGGCTTGGCATATTTGCGTGCGCCGGCAGAGACCTGAAGGATGACGGGAGACTTTTCCTCAGCCGCCGCCTCGGTTATCGCCTGGATTATTTCCATGTTGTTGATGTTGAAAGCACCGATGGCGTAACCGCCCTCATATGCCTTCCGGAACATTTCCGTGGTCGTAACAAGTGCCATTTTAATGCCTTTCTTGCGTCGCGGCAAAATGCCCGACGCGCCGCGGAATGGTGTATTTGAAGCCGTGGCTCCATTCTCCGCGTCGATTATTTTCATACATAATATATTTTACTCTATTTGCGCCGAAAAATCAATAGGAAAGCCGAGAAAAGATGTCCGGAACGCCCTTAAAATGCGGTTTTTTTCTTTTTTATCAGGATTGCAGCGCCGTATACCGCCGCCATTGCGGGTATCAGGAGCGATACGGACGAGCCGCATCCGTCCTTCGTGCCGTCGGTATCGGCGGGCTTTTGCAGCGCCGTTTTCTCATACCGCGCCGTGTAGGTCGCATCCTCGGTGACGCGCTCGGCAAGGTCGCGGTCCCAGCCGATAAAGGTGTAGTTGAACTCGCCGTCGTCGGGCTTCACCGGCTCCTCGGGCAGGCGCAGCTTATCTCCCCAATAATATGTGCCGCTGGAGAGGAGCTTACCGTCGTCATTTTTGAAAACAACACTGTATTCCGCACGCTCGAACTTTGCGGTCAGCTCTACCGGTGCGTCCGCCGTGTAGCTGTCGCCGGGACGGAACGCCACGTCATCGGATACCTCCTCATTGACCCAGCCGACGAATATGTAGCCCGGTTCCTCGGGCACAACGTTGCTTATCGTTACCGTTTCGCCCGGCTTTTTACGCGCGGGAAGCGGCACCTTGCCCCATTTGCTTTTAAAATAGACGGAATACACAAGGTCGTCATCGTGCATGACATAGGACATGGAGATCCAGCCGGTCTTTCCGCTGTATACGGTTTTTCCCCAGCCGTCTCGGATCTCGGTTATTTCAACGCGCGTGCCGTAGGGGAGCGGGGCGGTCAGCTTTTGTCCCGATGTGCCGGGAGTCGAACGGAAGTTGAGTCCGCTGCCGGCGGTCGTGTAGTATACGCCGAGCCGCTCATCGAGCGCCTCAAGCGTGAAGTTGTAGGATGCGGCGGGCGTGCCGCCGTAATCGGGGATACCGTAGCCTACTATGGTGCTGTTGTCGGCGGCGTATCTGTGCATGCCCACAACACCGCCGCTGTTGCCCTCAACGGTGTATATGCTGCCGTCCTTTATGCCTACGACAAGTCCCACATGAGTAGAGACCGAGTTGCCGGTGCCTGTTTTGAAGAATATCACGTCTCCGGTCTTGGGGGTATAGGTCTTTTCCTGCCATGCGGCGCGTCCCTTGACCGAGCGGTACCAGTTTACCATGCGGCTGCAGCTTATTTCGGTCACGGCGGCGGATTCCGCCACGCCTGCCGCGCGCAGGCAGTAAGAGACGAACGCCGCGCACCATGCGTAGCCGTAGCTCACGCCGTTGCCCTCGCCGTTATCGACCTTGCCGTATATGCGGTTGTATTCAACAAAGTTTTTTTCGCCCGCGGTGTTGAGACCGTCAAAATCAAGCTCGCTGTTCCCCTCGTGGTAGCCGAGCTGAGTGAGCGCGACAGCCACCGTGTCGCCGCGCTGGTCGCCGGTCAGACTGTAAGCCTTCAGCGCAGCGTAAAATTTGCTTGTCGCGTAGCCCTCGCTCGGCTTGTAATCGGGTAGCGCCGACGCGGAGAGAATACAGGGGACGGCAAGAGCGGCAACGGTCAGTGCGGCGACCAATGCCGCCAGGATCCTTTTTGCGTGTTTCATTTGCTTTTCCCTTTCGGAATGTCGAATTTTGTACTGTCCTAATTATACCACTTCGCGCGGGCAAAATCAACAGTTAATGTATATCCGCCGCGCGACATAGCACAAGCGGCTGTCGCGCGTTTGCGCGGCAGCCGCTTGTATATTTTATTCGGTCTTCCAGATTGCGTAGAATGTAACTATGTCGCGGTCGGTCGATGAGGTTTTGGCTACCTTGCAGCCGTTTGAATACACCTTCAGCCTGTATCCGGCTGTGGAGGAACCCACGGGGATCCATTTGTCGGCTCCGGTGGAATTGTTCACATAGAGCCAGCTGTTATCCGACATGCGGTAGGCGTTCCAGCCGCCGAAGGTATAGCCGCTCCTTGAAAAAGCATTCTGGCGTATCGCCGTTGACGTGCCGTATACGACCTTGGTGTCAGCCATCGTGCCACTGCCGCCGTTGGCATCGTAGCGGATATAGTAGCTCTTCGTACCCGTGGATACAGGCTGCCACTGTGCATAGCAGATCACTGTATCGCCCTTCGTTCCGGTGAGCGCGGAGACCTTTCTGCCATCCTCGTAAAGAGCAAGACGCGCGCCCGCCGGCTGTGTGCCCTTTTTGTACCACCTGGTGCTTCCGTCAAGCGTGACATAAAGCCATTTCTCATCGCCGCGCGTAAGGTGCCAGCCTATAAAGGTATAGCCCGCTCTTGTGAATTCGTTGGTGCGCAGGCGAGCAGAGATGCCCTTTATGTGGTAGGTATCCGCGACGTTTTCTTTCTTCGAGCAGTTATTATCGTACTTCACCTTGTAGGTTATGCTGCTGCTGTCGATCATGGCGGACGGCGCAGACGACTTGCGGGTGAAGGAGGATATGCGCCATATGGCGTCGCAATCCTTATTGTTTTTTCTGCCGTTGATATTGAAGTAAAGCGCAAGATCGCCGCTCGTTCCCTGACCGGTGCGGAAGCCGCAGGACTCCACTTCAAAAAGCTCGTAGGAGGAGTTGGTGATGCGCAGCGTCTCTACAAGCGGGAAAAGCACATCGTTAGTATAGTTCTTTTTTGAATCGAGCCTTGCGGCAGTCAGCTTGTCGGCAACATTGTAAATGAGAATGGCGTTGTCGTTTTGCTTTGTGCCGTCATATATCGGAACATAGATAGTCTTCTGTTCCGAGCTGTAACCGAAGCCCTGATTGATCCATTTATCTATCCCGTCGATGGTCGATACCTTGCCGGATCTTGAAACGAATATCGCGTTGCGTGTGTCGAGCTTGAAGGCAAAATAGCAATCCACGACTGTCGGGGCAGACTTGCTGCCGCCCTTTGCTCCCTCGGCAACGCGGAAGGTATAAAAATTCAGTCCGCTTTTGACGAGGAAATATTGGTAACCGCCCGCATGGCGCACGCCGCGGATCGCGGTAGTCATTCCGAGAATGTTATTATCGGACGTTTTTTTCAGCTTGAAAAAGCCGGTGAAGTACAGCTTTGTGCCGTCTATTTTAAGTCTCGCAACACCGGGATAGCCCGTTACACAGGTGGCAACATACATGTAGTTCACCGATTTACCGTTTTCGGTGTTGGTGACTACCGTAAGATCGTTTGCGTGCCCCAGCGTATTGCAGGAGGAGGGGCTGGTCGCCGTAAGGCTTGAGTAGTAGGACATAGTGATCTGCTCTCCGGTTTTTGCGTTGGTGCGGATGATAGCCGCGGCAGCGTTGGTCTTGTTTACGACTTTTGCGGTGTAGATATAGGTCGTCCCGACATTCATGCCCTGCATAGCCGTGCACTTATGGTTAAAAATGGTCTTGTTGTCCACAGCGGCAAATTTGGAGCCGACGGAGGTGTGTGTGGTGTAGCCTGACGCCGAGTAGGCAAGCGAGGCTCCGGGGCGGACCGCTCCGAAGTCATAGTTGTGTGATACAGGTTCTGTGGCAAGGCCGGAGTAGTCGTCCTCTTCCTCCGGCAGATAAGCGGCTTCAAAGCCCGCAGGAAGTCCGCGGTTCTTTGACATGATCACCGGAATGATAGGCGCTATCGCTCCCATAAGGACGGCGAGCGAAATGCACAGGGTGGCTTTCAGGATCTTTTTCATGGTTCGTTCTCCTCTGTTGTTAATATTGAAGCGAAAGCATCTGCCTTCCACCAAAAATATTATACATAAAAAAGACCACTGTGTCAATGGTTTTTGTTGAATGGGTATAATTATTTTTCTCTCACCGTATGCGCGGATATAGGAGTATTTTTGTCCCGTCCGGGGAATCACTCAGTGCCGCCGTTCCAGCGGTAATGTCCCGCAACGTCGAGCCACCGCACATCGTCCGCTTCAACGGCGCCCTGCTTTAAGCTCCCGTGATGGATGAGATACGGCACGCCGCGGAAGTTGCGCTTATCCGAGCATATTCCGATATGGCTCGGATCAAATATCACGATATCTCCCGGCTGCCAGTCAGCCGGGTCGTCAAATTTTGTGGTGAGCACCTCGGCGTGACGCGCAAAGAAGATCCGGAGGCTCCTCACACGGCGGAAATCTATGTTCGGGTCGGGGTTTTCGATATCGGGGTACGCCTCCGGATGCTCCGCTATATCGCGATCGACCATAGCCTTGAGATCATAACCCGCCGCGCGGAAGGCATTCCATATCACATCGGTACAGACACCGTAACCGTCGTCCGGATATCCGCCGCTGTAATATTTACTGCCGTATATCGGTTCGGTCGCAATGTACGCCAGCGCGCCGCGCATGATATCGGTATAATCGTCGATACCGTCGCCGTCGGCATCGAGGTCGCTTTTGATATCGCAAAAGCCGAAGTCCACAGCATAATGCACGCGCGTGATCTTATGTATGGCAAGCACGATCAGAACTGCCGAAAGCACCGCCGCCGCGACAGCGACCGGAATGAGCAGCTTCTTTTTTTCTGTGCGGATATGCGTCTTCTCCATTCTGTCCGTACCTTTCTTTTTCCACCGACTTGGGCAAAAACTTTCCCCAGCCTGTGGAAAACCCTGTGGTTAAATGCCCGTTATCCACATTTGGGGCGTATTTCGGAGGAAAAATACCCCTTTCGTGCCCTGATAAGCTGTGCGCGGGCTGTGGAAAACCCGCGCGGCGTGTCTTTTTCACATCGAACAAATGAGCCTTTCTATCGGCAGATAGTCCGTGGCGGACGACTTTATCGCCGCGTCCGCCTCCGACGCCGCAGCAAGAAGCGCTCCGACAGACCCGCGCGGCAGTCGCCCGTATCTTCACCTGCTCCCACGGCACTTTGTGGAATTGTGACGGTTCTGACTGCGTTTTTTCACGGGCGTCTGCCTGACGCGACCGTCAGAACAGCGGTGTTCAGCCGCTGAGTCACAATTCATGACTGCCGCGCGGACCTCACATTGAACAAATGAGCCTTTCTATCGGCAGATAGTCCGTGGCGGACGATTTTATCGCCGCGTCCGCCTCCGACGCCGCAGCAAGAAGCGCTCCGACAGACCCGCGCGGCAGTCGGCGGACCGCCCCCGCATACAGCTTTACCGGATACTCGCGCAGTCCTGTCTCCGCCGATATCGCCTGCGCGGACATTCCCGCAGCGAGGTATGCCTCGACCACGCTCATGTCGCACACTACGCGTATCAGCTCGCCCATGACTGCGACAGGCTCGACGCGGCGCGCCTTCATCTCGGCAAGCACTGCAAGCGCCGCGGCGCTTTTGCGTTCAAGTATCGCGTTTGCAAACGCAAACGCGTCGTAACCACCGCACTCGCACGCAACGAGCCGCACATCGTCAGCCGTTACCTCGCTCCTGCCGTCCGCAAGGACATAATACGCCACCTTATCTATCTCCGAGGCAAGAGTGAACATGCTCTCGCCGCATTTTGCCGA
>CAUABN010000044.1:0-7566 GCA_958427275.1 uncultured Anaerotruncus sp. | reverse complement strand
CTTAGTTTTTGCCGTATCAGCGCCGGCTATTTCACCGTTTGGGCAAACGGCAGTATTTTTTCAAAAAATTCAAGGACATTATCGGGTACATCCGAAATATAGGAGTGCCCGTTTATCAGCGACACGCGCAGCGCGGCTACAAACGAGAAAATGAAGCCTGCACACACGGCGGCATACACCGCCCAACGCACCCATGCGGGAGCCTTTTCGGATTCCATAGCATTGCCGAGCAGAATAAGCAGCACTGCGGCGGCAAGAAATGACGCTGTAAGCGTAAGATCGGCAGTATAGCGGTAAATAACGCCGCCCTTGCAGAAATCCAGCCACGCCACGACAATGATACCCAAAAGCGCTGAGCCTGTCATGACCCGTGTACGTGCGCTCTCGCGCTGCGAGCAGATGACGAACGGCGCGGCAATGCAGCCGAGCGTCAGCGGGAAGCAGAAAAGCCCGAGATTGGCATCACGGTACACATAATGCGAGGGCGCAGCTCCGAGACGCGTAAACGTGATGTACGGATAGCTCTCGCACGCCTCGGTAGGCGCAAGAAAATAGTTGTAGAGCGCAAACGGCAGATCGGAGAGCCGCAGGCGGTAGGTCGATACATCGGCTATCGTGAGTTGATAGTTCGTGCCGAAATCAAGCGGTCCCGAAAAGCGCGCGGCGTTGAACCAAAGCGAAAAGCACAGCGCGGCAGCTACCGGTACGCCGAGCGAAGCAAGCTCGGCAATGATCCTGCCTGCGGGACGCCATTTTCCGTCCTGTCGCAATATCATGAACCACAGCCCCGGAACGACAAGAAACGCCGCAAGAAACGCGATGTTCAGTCTTGACAGGAACAAAAGCGCGTAAGCTACGCCCGCAATGGCGTAAAGCGCGCATTTTGACGCCGTTTTTTCAGCCGTAAACGCCGAAAGCGCAAAAAACATGAACGCAGAGAGGAACGCCATTCCCGCAATAACGGCGATATAGTAAAAATGGTTCACTCCTCGCGCAACGAGCAACACGCCGGAACTTAAAAACACCGCAGGCGCGGCAAGCATCAGCGGCACGAGCGGGATGCGTTTGCCGCTGACCTCCGCCCACTTGAAAAGTGCGAGCGGCAAAAAAAGCGCGGTGATGAAAATAAACACCGCCATGACGGTCGAATCGCCCGGCAACGCGCCCTTTATGAGCCAATACGGATAATAGACCGTTACGATGGGGGCAATGCCGAAGTAGGAATAGTACTTTCCGTCATACATAGCGCGATCCCAAAGATAGTAGCCCCCGGCAAGGCGGCGCGCCTGATAATCGTATGGATTTTCAAGTTCAAGAATGCGGCTGTCCACCTCAAAATCAATATTGAGCTGTCCCTTTTCCCACGCATCAAACTGCTGAATGTACGGATTGTGATTGGCGACACTGCCCTCAAGCGGATATGCTACGTCATCCCGTGCATCGGCAAAATATTTGAGGAACACCGGTGCCGTAAAAAGCATGGCTACCATCGGCAGCAGCGCCAGCAGTCTGTGCGGCAGCTTTTTTGCATCGTACACAGCGCGGAGGACGCCCCATTTCCATTCCGCCGCGGCAAGCGCCGCGGCGGATATCAGGATCACTGTTAAAATCACCATCGCCTTATGAGTTCTTGGTCTCGTGATATTCCTTTTCGGTATTCACGTTCCAGACGGCGGATTTATCTGTACTGCCGGCAGCTATCGCGCGCACAGCCTCCATTGCGGTGAGCATGGAGTGGTCCATATTGTTGTAGCGGTGCTGACCGTTGCGTCCGAGGCACCAGAGGTTATCGATGCCGGAGAGATAATCCTTTACCGTGTCGAACTCGGCGTAGGTGTCAAAATATGCGGGATACGCCTTTTTGACGCGTATGCGCTTTGAATCCTTTACGCTTGCACGGTCGATAACGTCGATCTTTACAAGCTCATCGATGGCAAAGCTGATAAAGTCCTCATCCGACATGTTCCACATATCGTCGCCCTCGTTGCAGAAATACTCAAGACCTATCCACATAGTGTGCTCGGGGTCGGCGACCATGTAGGGCGACCAGTTATTGAAGAGCTGAAGTCTGCCGAGCTTGACATCGCGCTCCTGGATATAGATCCAACAGTCCGGAACGTCGCCGGTGAGCGTTTTGTGCTTGGTCTTGTTTACCATTTTGAGCTTATCGACGAGAAGTCCGACTGTGATGAAATCGCGGTAGGGCAGTCCGCCGGCGATGCGGCGTACCTCGGCAGGAGCCGCCTCGCCCATTCCCTCAACAAGGTCCTTCACCGGCATGGTGGACATGAAATGATCGCCGCGGAATTCCCTGCCGTCGTCTGTCGTGACGCTTACGACTTTATTTCCGTCAAGGTTGATGTTTTTGACCGTCGTATTCATTATGATCTCGCCGCCGCGCTTTTTCACCTCGTCGGCAAGCGTCTCCCAAAGCTGACCCGGACCGAATTTGGGATAGTAATACTGCTCGATGAGCGAAGTCTCCACCTTGTCCTTCGGGCGGAAGGGCTTTGAGAGCACGTTCCAGACCGCCTTCATGAGCGACAGTCCCTTGACGCGCTGTGCGCCCCAGTCGGCGGAAATCTGAGAGGGATGACGTCCCCAGAGCTTTGTGGTATAATCCTCAAAGAACATTTCGTAAAGCGGTCTGAATCCTCGGGCTTTTTGTGTATCGCCGAACCGATATAACCGAAGCCGGAACGCATGGTGTTCTTGAAGCCCATGTTTTTGAAGGTCTCGGGCTTGAGCGTGATAGGATAATCAAAGAATTTGCGAAGGAAGAAAATGCGCGAGATGCGGTTGCGCAGAAGCATCACGCGGTCCTCTGTCTCGGGGTCAGGACCGTTTTCGGCAAGCGGTTTTTCAACGCCGAGCTTTTTATCGTCAAACGAGGGCTTGCCCTGAAGCGGCATAAGCTCCTGCCAGAGCGCGTTGACCTCCTCGTTTTTGGAGAAAAAGCGGTGTCCGCCGATATCCATACGGTTGCCGTCCACAACAGCGGTGCGTGAGATGCCGCCGATATAGGGAGATTCCTCAAGCACTATCGGCTTTATGTCGGTCTCGGTAAGCAGCCGGTACGCCGCGGTAAGTCCCGCAGGACCCGCGCCTATGATAATTGCCGTTTTGCGGTTTTCATTCTTGTTTTCCATATTGATGATCCTTTCTGTTTACGGTGTATCGGTTTGGTCAGTCTCCGAAATTTTCAAGTCCCGCGCGTGCGAGCTTATCGGGAAGTATCCATTTTTCGTCCTCGATCTGCATCTCGCCATTGTCGTCCGGATAGGAGACGGCAAAGCAATATATCTCGGTCTCGGAATAGTAGGTCAGAGTTTCCTCGCGCACGACCTCAAAGCGTCCTTTTTTTTCGGCGTTGGGGGCGTAGTAGGTGATCTTTATCTCATCGGTATAGCGCAACGGTGCGTTGGGGACCGTGGGAAGTTCGGTGTGCTTGCGCGTTGTGACATACGCCTCGCCAGCCTCCGGGTCAAAGCGCACCCCGCGAAGAGCGGAAAGCACGCTGTCGCGGTAAAATCCGCCATTGCCGTCGGCGCGGAAGTAATCGCAGATATTGCCCTCGGTAGAACGCGAGGTGGTGACGATAAGATCCGTCGTGCCGTCAAAATCCACGTCCCCCACGGCAAAGCCGTAGTTTTCACCGTCGCCCTCCGCATACGGCTCGGTCGTTTTGTTTTTGCAGGTGAATCTTTGCTCCTCACTGCCGTCGGCGGTGCGGATGATGACCGTGCGCACTCCGGTTATACCGCCGTATGCCTCGGCGTGTCTGCCGTTACCGAGCGGAGTGACCGCCATAAGCTCGCCTCCCACGCCGCTGCATGCGGTAAGAAGAAGCGATATGAGCAAGGCATTGACCGCCAGAACTGTTTTTTTCATTTTTTGCTACCGCCTTTACTCTTTTTTGCCCCTCCGCGCGGTTTTTTTCGCACAGAGAAGCCGAAATCCCCTATTTTTTTGCCCAGTTCAAAGTAGTCCCCGTGCGAATATGCGGCAAGACGCGCGCGGTCAAGGTGCAGCTTGCCCGCGCTGTCCACCAATGCGGGATCGACTCCGACGCCCAGCACGTTTGCCAGAAACATATCGTGCGTTCCGAGCGGGATCTTACGCATGACGCGGCAGTCGAGCGTGAGCGGCGAGGCGGCAAGCGATGGACAGCCCACGGTACCGGTAGCCGAAGGCTCGGTGGCGAGCGCAAACTTTTTCAATTTATCCACATCCCTGCCGGAAAAAACGCCGCAGCCGTCGGCTGTGCGCACCATTGCGGATGTCACGAGATTTATTGTGAATTCGCCCGTCTCCTCGATTATCTTATACGAATGACGCGACGGACGCAGAGAGATATAAACGACGGGCGGCTGGGTGCAGGCGATGCCGCACCACGCCACGGTAACGGCGTTGGGCGCATAGCCTGACGGCACCGCGGCGCCGTCCTTTATGCAGTCACCTCCCGAGGTGACTATTACCACGGGCAGCGGCGAAAGCATCGCCCCGCCCTTCCATGACAGCTTTGACAAAATATCGTTCCTTTCAGAAAATCAGCGTCCGAACGCCTCAGGCGCCTATTATCCCTGCCGCCTTTTCGATGTCGGCAGCGGATTTGAGTCCCTCAAACACGCGTCCGCGGTCAAGCTGAACGCCGCGCGCGGTAAGCACGCGATAGGCGGCAAGCCCCACGGGGACGAGATATTCGGGTCCCGCAAAGACATATGCGTTGTAGGAGTCGGCAGCAAAATCGCTTGCCCAGTCGTTAAGATCGACGATATCGGACATACGTGCAAAGCCTCCGCCGTATGTCACAACGGTAGCGCCGTCAAAGTTTTTGGACATGCGGAACTTAGGCACCGAAATGTGTATATCGTATATTTCCGGCTCCGGCATGCCGAGCCTGCGCGCGATATCCGCAGCCTCGTCCCGCACTGCCTGACGCAGGTCGGTCATCGACTGCATAAGCGTCACCGCCGTGCCAAGCTCCTCCTTGCTCGCCGCGCCGTTTTTCCCGCAAAGTACTCCGCGGTTTACAAGCAGCGCCTTTTTCGGCAGATCGCGCTCAAGTATGCGGCGTATGACCCTTCCCGTCGTAAGCGAGGTGGTAGCGTCAAGGCGGAATTCCGATGCCGGCAGTCTGAATGCGGGATCCGCCCCGCTCATGCCGAGCGAGAGGATATCTGCATCGCAGAAATAAAGGAAATCGCACGGGTGCCCGAGCCTTCCGTTATACCGCATTCCCGCCACGACGTCGCCCACGAGCGATTCAACGGCTATGACCTTCTGGTGCTGATAGATATACCGCGTCAGCATCAGCTTTGAAAACACCATTTCCTCGACCGTTGATATTCCGGAAACCGGAACGGTAAGGTGGCGCTCGATGATCTTACGACCGTCCGGAAGCGTCGCCTCGCGGTCGGCAAGGCAGAGCTTATACAGCACGCGGTCGATATGATAGGTCAGCGCCAGCCCCGTGGCATAGGTATCGCGGCGCAGGTAGTCAAGCGAATCGGCGTCAAAGCGCCCGTTTATCATGTCGGTAAGATAAGCGGGACGCAAAAGCCCGTCGTCCTCACAGCGCAGCGGCACGGGAGCGCCGACTATCATCCTGCCCACGGTCTCAAGCAGAACGTCCGCATCCTCGCCGTCAAGCGGGAAATCGGTCTTTTTTGCAAAAAAATTGCGGAACGTGGGAGTGTTAATTATTATAAATCCGAATATCTCATGCGGTTGCGCGCCGGAAAACACGGCGTTCTCGCGTATGAGCGCGGTCATTTCCTCGGTGCGTCCGTAATACGACTCGGACAGGTGCGAGAAAAAGCAATGCCCCAGATCGTGCAGCAGCGCCGCAAGGCGCAGAAGCCGGACGTCGCGCGGCGGGATCTTGCGACGGTGCTCGTCGGGTGCGGCAGAGGGCGGAAGCGCATCGGCGCTTTCATCCTGATTTATACGGGATATCATTTTGGTAGTTACCGACAGCACGCCGAGCGTATGCTCAAAGCGCGAATGGTGCGCCGAGGGGTATGTGGTCATTGCAAGTCCCAACTGATTTATGCGGCGCATGCGCTGGAAAAGCGGCGAATCTATTATCTGCAGCTCCCACGGGCAGAGCATGACCGTTCCCCACACGCAGTCATGTATCACCTTACTGCCACGGAAATGCTTTGGCTCGTACCCTGCCATCAGCGACGCAACGAATGCGTCGGCGCGGGCAAGAAAATCCGCGTATATTCCGTCTTTATTGATATCTTCGGTCATTTTTCGGCATCTTCCTTTCCGCCCGGTCGATTTTTATAATTATCCAAGTTAATTATACTACACATTTTGGGAAAGGTCAACAGTTTTATTGTCCGCGGGCGATTTTAATTATCGGGTCGTTAAAAAATCAATTTGATTTTTTAACGATCCCGACGACATTGGTCTCGGCGGCTGAACACCGCCGTTTTGCCGCCAAGAAAGCAAAAAACAAAGACACGGGGCGGCAAAACCGACCAAGATCGCATCAAAAATGCCGGGATCCTGACCGGCATTTTTGAGGGGCTGTTAAAAACATCGAGTTTTTTAACAGCCCCATATATTAAATAATCATTTCATTTCTTGCTCGGATTGAAATCGGCATACACGGGACAGTGGTCGGATGCCGTAAGCACCGGAGAGGTGCGTACTATCCTGTGCTCCACAAAATCCACCTCGGCGGTGCCGAAGATGTGGTCGATGCTCGCTCCGGTCTGTACCTCGGTCGAGCCGAACGGGAAGTAGGTTTTGAAGCCGGTATCCTTACCGAGGCGCGCGGTGAACTCCGCGTCCTTCATCCCGCCTGCGGTGAGTATCTTGTACGCCGCCGACGAAGCATTGAAGTTGCAGTCGCCGTTCATCATGACCGGTATCTCGCCATACTGTGCGCGTATGCGGTCGCGGACCTCAAGAAGCTGACGCGCGTTGCCCTGCCGCCATTCGTTCACCTGCTTTGCAAGCTCGGCGGCTGTATAGTTTTCAAAGCCCTTATAGGTATTGAAGCAGATCGCGCCGTGGAAGTTGATGAGCGCAAAGGTCTCGCCGTTTTTGCCCTCAAACACCGCCCATGCAAGCGATTTGGTGTTTGTTCCGGTGTATCTGTCGCGCAGCCACTCTGCACCGGAATCCTTGAGCGTCAGCACCTTTGTGTTGTACACAATAGGCGTATAAACATATGTAGCGCCGTCATTATGGAGCTTTGTTGCGGTCTTGTAATACTCGGGGAGAATTGCAATAAGCCCTGTGTGTATCTTTTTGCTGCATTCCTGGAGCGAGTAAATGTCCGGCAGGTAGCGCAGCATTATCTCAAGCGCGTCATCGGCGTTTCCGATGCCGCCGCCGAGGTTCCACGACATTATGCGGTATTCGGCATTTTCGTTTATCGGGATCTTGCGCAGTGTCGCCGTGCCCATATCATTTGTGTCGGCGGACATGACGAGCTTATCAGCCCCGGACGGCTCGATGTATCTGGATATGAACCCGGTCAGCGCCTGGACGGTGGCATAATCATCGCTGCCGATGATGACGAGCTTTTTGCCGACCGCGCGGATG
>CAUABN010000043.1:0-7581 GCA_958427275.1 uncultured Anaerotruncus sp. | reverse complement strand
CTCGCAGGAGGAGGGCACGCCCGCCGCAGACTTCCCGGATCAGATCGACGAGCAGGTAAAGCAGGACCGCGCCGACATAATAATGCGCGAGCAGCTTGCCATAAGCGAAGAATACAACCGCGCGCAGATAGGCACCGTCCGCCGCGTGCTTTGCGAGGATTTTGACCCCGTTTCCGATATGCATTACGGCAGGAGCTATGCCGATGCGCCCGAAATAGACGGCAAAATATACTTCAGCGCGCCTGCAAGGATCGCCCCCGGTTCATTTGTTGACGTCAGGATAGAAAGTGTGCTCGACTATGACCTTTGCGGCACGGCTCTTACCGCAAAAAAGGATGCTGCGAAATGAGAGGGGGAAGCGGAAAACCGCAAAAGCTCAACCTGCCCAACCGGCTGACTCTCGCCCGGCTCATTATGGTGCCGTTCTGCATTGCCGCGGTGATAATGCCGGAGTCGGTCATTCCCGAGGCGTCGTCGCGGCTTATTGCATTCGTCCTGTTTGTCGCCGCGTCGGTGACCGACTGCCTTGACGGCAAGATCGCGCGCAAGCGCGGTCTCGTTACCGATTTCGGCAAGCTCGATGACCCGCTTGCGGACAAATTTATGGTCATAGGCACTATGATGGCGGTGTTTTACCGCTATGAGAACGTAAAAGCATGGCTCTTCTGGGTGCTCATCGCGGTGATCTTCCGCGAATTGGGCGTGACCTCGCTCCGCCTCGTTACCGCGGGACGCGGCGTTGTGGTAGCCGCCAGCATACTTGGCAAGGTAAAGACCGTGCTGCAGATCATCACCGTTTCCGCCCTGCTTGCCGAGCCGCTCATATGGAGGCTCATTCCCGGATGCGGGAGCATGGCGACGCTCCAGCCGATATCGCTGACAGCGGGTATCCTTTCCGCCGTCATGACCGTATGGTCCGGCGCGGACTACTTCCGCAAGCTCTGGAAATACGTTGACCCGCAGAATTGAAAAATGATATCCGCCGTGCGGATGGATACGGGAAACCGTAACGACCGGCCTACTCTTCAATTTTAATTACACAAGGAGAGCAAGATCAATGCCCGAAATGACAGATAAGGAACGTTTTGTTTCCATTTTCCGTGAAAAAATAAAGCGCGAAGGCTCGGAAGACCTGCTGAACTTTCTCCTTTCCGAATCGAGCGACTTTTTTACCGCACCGGCATCGACGCGCTATCACGGCGCGGAGGCGGGCGGACTTTGCCGCCACAGCCTCAATGTTTACGACTGCCTTTGCGATCAGCTTGCGCGTCCGCGCATGAAAAATCTTTACGGCATACATTACAGCGAGGAGAGCATAGCCATATCCGCGCTCCTGCACGACCTGTGCAAGATCAACTTTTACCGCGTTGAAAGCCGCAATGTAAAAAAGAACGGCGTGTGGCAGGCTGTCCCCTACTACACGATCGACGATCGCCTCCCCTACGGGCACGGCGAAAAATCGGTCTATATAATATCCGGCTTCATGAGGCTCACGCGCGATGAAGCGTTTGCGATACGCTATCACATGGGATTTTCCGGTCCCGAGGACAACGGGACGATAGGAAAGGCGCTTGAAATGTTCCCGCTCGCCTTTGCCCTCTGCGTTGCCGATATGGAAGCGGCATATTTCATGGAAGGAAAGGACGAGGAGGAGAGTTAAACTCCCGCGACCGGAAATGGCAAAATTATATTTCAAATACGGCGCAATGGGGTCATCCAAGACCGCACAGGCGCTGATAACAAAATTCAACTATGAGGAACGCGGGATGAGCGTGTGGCTCATAAAGCCCTCCACCGATACCCGCGACGGCGCAGCAACGGTGCGTTCGCGCATCGGTCTTTCCGCCGAGGGCGACGTAATAACCCCCGCGGACGACCTTTTTGCGCGCTTTTGCGACGGTCACGACCGCGATGATGTGGTCATAGCGGACGAGGCGCAGTTCTTTACCCCCGAGCAGGTGGACGGCATGCGCCGCATCGCCGACGAGTTTGACCGTCCGGTGCTCTGCTTTGGTCTGCGCACCGACTTCCGCACCCACCTTTTTCCCGGCAGCCGCCGCCTTTTTGAGATCGCGGATTCCATAACCGAGATCAAGACCGTGTGCGAATGCGGCATGAAGGCGACGGTAAACGCCCGCATGGACGAAAACGGACGCATTCTCACCGAGGGCGAACAGGTGTTCCTCGGCGGCAACGACTCATACGTTGCAATGTGCTACAAATGCTGGAGCCGTGCGATTGCAAGACAGCGCGCCGACGAAAGCAAAAAAATAAATCTAATATGATATTAAGGAGGAAACCACGATGCCAGCTTATCCAACCCCGCATATCAACGCCCGCCCGGAGGATTTTGCACGGACGGTGCTGATGCCCGGAGACCCTCTGCGCTCAAAATTCATTGCCGAAAATTATCTTGAGGACGCGCGCCTTATCAATAACGTGCGCGGCATTCAGGGATATACCGGAAAATATCACGGCGTGCGCGTCAGCGTTATGGCGTCCGGTATGGGAGTGCCCTCTATCGGCATTTACAGCTACGAGCTTTATAACTTCTTCGGAGTTGAAAATATAATGCGCATAGGCTCCGCGGGAGCCATGCGGAAGGATATCCGCGTGCGCGATATAGTTATCGGTCAGGGCGCGTGCACCAACTCAAATTTTGCCGCACAGTACTGCCTTGAAGGGACCTTTGCCCCCATTGCGAGCTTCGGCATGATGCGTGAGGCAGTCGCCGTCTGCGAGCGCCTCGGCGCACGCTACCACGTGGGCAATCTGCTCACGTCCGATACATTTTACGGCGACAACGCGGAGGCGTCCGCGCACTGGCAGAAGCTCGGCGTTATGGCGGTCGAGATGGAGGCTGCGGCGCTTTACATGAACGCCGCGCGCGCCGGAAAGAACGCACTTGCCATATGCACGATATCCGACCATCTGCTCACGCACGAGGCGACAACCGCCGAGGAAAGGCAGTCGTCCTTCACCCAGATGATGGAGGTCGCTCTTGAAACCGCTGTGGCGCTTGACTCAAAAAGCTGAGAGCCGTAGCGTGACGGTCAAAAAATGATGTTTTTTGCCCTGTTTTTGTCCCGTTTTTTGACCTTTTTTGACCTTTTTTGACCTTTTTTGACCTTTTTTGACCTTTTTTGACCTTTCGCTTGTATTTATAACATTTTTCATCATTCGGAGGTTAGATATGAAGAAAGCAAAAAGAGTATTTCTAATTGTTCTTGACAGCTTCGGGATCGGTGAAGCTCCCGACGCCACAGAGTTCGGCGTTGTGGAGGAAGGCGGCGATGTCGGAGGCGACACGCTCGGCAGCGTTGCGTCAAGTCCGCGCTTCAATGCCCCGTGCCTGACAGACCTCGGACTTTTCAACATCGACGGCCAGGCAAAAAAGATACCCGGCGGCGTGTTGCCCGCTCACCCGCGCGGCGCAGTTGCGCGCCTTTCCGAGCTTTCGCGCGGCAAGGATACCACCATCGGTCACTGGGAGATAGCGGGCGTTATCTCGCCCACTCCGATGCCGACCTTCCCGGACGGTTTCCCCGACGAGGTCATACGTGAATTCGAAAAAGAGACCGGGCGCGGAGTGCTTTGCAACAAGCCGTACTCCGGCACGGCGGTGATACGCGACTACGGAGAGGAGCATCTCCGCACCGGCGACCTTATCGTTTACACCTCGGCGGACAGCGTGTTCCAGATAGCCGCGCACGAGGATATAGTGCCGCCCGAAAAATTATACGAATACTGTCGCACGGCGCGGCGCATCCTTACCGGCAAATACGCGGTAGGCAGAGTTATCGCGCGTCCGTTTGAGGGCAAATACCCCGATTTTGTGCGCACCTCGCGCCGCCACGACTTTTCGCTTGAGCCGCCTGCCGATACCGTTATCGACGCAGTATCAAAGGCGGGGCTTGACGCGCTTGGCGTAGGAAAGATACACGATATTTTTGCGGGGCGCGGTCTTACCGATTTTGTTTACGCCGAGGACAATGCCGACGGCATGAGAAAGACTACTGCATATGCCGTGCGCGATTTTCACGGACTTTGCTTTGTGAATCTTGTTGATACCGACTCAAAATTCGGTCACCGGCGCGATCCGGACGGCTATGCGAACGCGATATCCGAGTTTGACAGCTGGCTTGGCGGCTTTCTGCCGACGCTCGGCGAGGACGACGTTGTAATGATAACCGCCGATCACGGCTGTGACCCGCGCTTTATGAAGACCACCGACCACACGCGCGAATATATCCCGCTCATAATCGCGGGAAAGGGCATAGCTCCGCAGAATCTCGGCACGCGCGCGGGTTTTGATAACATTGCCGCTACCGTATGCGATCTTCTCGGCGTTGACTTTCCCACCCGCTCGGAGGGCTTTGCCGCCGATCTTTCGATGCCGCCCGAGGATCTGATAAAAACCGCGCGTGCGGCTATGGCAAACGCCTATGTGCCGTACTCGCACTACACCGTGGGTGCCGCGCTGCTTGCGGCGGACGGCAAGGTGTATTCCGGATGCAACATTGAATCCGCATCCTACTCACCCACAAACTGCGCCGAGAGGACGGCGTTCTTCAAGGCGGTCAGCGAGGGGGAACGCCACTTTTCCGCCATTGCGGTATGCGGCGGCTACAAGGGCAACATTTCCGGCGTCTTCCCGCCCTGCGGCGTATGCCGCCAGGTGATGGCGGAGTTCTGCCGCCCGGATGAGTTCCGCATTCTGCTTGACACGGGGCGCGACGGAGAATACGAGCAGTACACGCTCTCCGAACTTTTGCCGCGCACGTTTACACCCGAAAATCTTAAATAACGACCCGGAAAACCCGAAAAAACGGATGGGAGCGCCTCGCTGTGGCGGCACGCTCCCACCCGTAAATTTGCCAAAGAGGAATATCAATGAGAAAATACAGACTCCGTGTCGGTCTTGACGTAGACGACACGGTTTATGACTGCAACGCCTACGCGCTTTCGATAATCAACGCCCGCCACCCGGACGAGGAGCCGGTCAGCATAAACGAGATCACCGGCTGGGGGCATTACGGCAGGCACTCCGATGAGCGCATGGCGCTTTACGGCGAGCCGGAATTTGTGCGCACACAGCCGCTGCTGCCCGGCGCGCAGAAATTTGTACACGAGCTTTCCCGCCTTGCGGATATATTTTTCATCACTGCCGTGCCGCCCGCCTGCATGACCGCGCGCGCCGAGCGGCTGCGCCGGGATTTCCCCGAGGTCCCGCCCGAAAACATAATAATAGGTACGCGCAAGGACGTTATGGCGGTGGATATTCTGCTTGACGATGCCGCGCACAACATATCAAGCTCGCGCGCCGCTTATCCGGTGCTTTTCCGCAAGCCGTGGAACACCGATATGTCCGGTCTTCTGGCAGTCAACAGCTATGACGACTTTCTGCACCTTTGCAAAATGGTGCGCAATTCCTTTACCGAGCGCGCGCCCGATCTCTCACACGGCGGGGTCGTCTGCCTCGTGGGACCCTCCGGATCTCTGAAAAACGATATTGCGCATGAGTTGATGCGCAAGCCGCGGTTTGAAAAACCGCTGACCTCTACCACGCGCCCGCGGCGCGAAGGAGAGAGCGACGGCGCATACCGCTTTATCGACGAGTCTGAATTCCTGCGCGAAAAGGATGCGGGGCGCTTTATCGAAACTACGGTATACAGCAAATATTATTTCGGCACATCTGACGACGAGATAGCTCCCATTGTTGAGCGCGGACATCTTGCCGTAATCCCCATAGACATATGTGGCGCGCTGACCGTGAAGAATCTTTACCGCAGCCGCGCCATGCTGGTATTTACGAACCGCGAAAAAAGCGCGGTCCTGCTTGATATCATCTGCCGCGAGACCTCGCCCGAGGACAGAATGCGGCGCATAATGTCGCTTGATTTTGAATACCGCAACGCAGAGGTGTGCGATGTGGAACTTCCCGTCGGCAACGACGCCGCGGCAGCGGCGGCGGAGCTTGAGCGCATGATAGGTCCCGCCGCACATAAAAAACACAGGGCAAAAAACGCCAAAAAAACGCAGAAATGAAGCGTTTTTTGCTTGTTGACGGTTCAAATCTGCTGTTTCAGATGTTTTTCGGCATGCCCTCACGCATTGTGAACGGCGATGGCAGGGCTATTCACGGAACGCTCGGCTTTGCCGGCGCCCTGCTGCGCATGGCGCGCATGACGGCTCCCGCACATATTGCCGTGCTTTTTGACGGCGAGCATGAAAACGGCCGGAAGGAGCTGCTGCCCGCTTACAAGGCAGGAAGGCGCGACTTTACCGACGCGGCGGACGACGACAATCCGTTCTCACAGCTTCCCGACATATACCGCATGCTTGACACACTCGGCTGCTTTCACACCGAGATAACGGACCAAGAGGCGGACGACGCGATAGCCTCGTGCGCCATGCGGTTCGGCGGCATGTATGAGGTGATCGTCGCCTCGCAGGACAGCGACCTTTTTCAGCTCGTTACAGAGGACGGGAGCGTAAAAATATTGCGCTACCGTGGGGAGCACAGCGTTTTATGTGATGCCGGCTTTGTGCGCGGTCGCTTCGGCGTGCCGCCGGAGCGGTATGCGGACTACAAAGCCCTTGTCGGAGACGCCTCGGACAATATTCCGGGCGTGCGCGGCATCGGACCCAAGACCGCCGCCGCGCTTATCGGACAGTACGGAACGGTCGATGAGATCATAAAGCACGCCGCGGATATCCCGCGTGCCGCGGTCGCCACGGCAGTGGCGGAATGCGCCGAAAGACTGCGGCTGAACTACCGCTTGATACACCTGACGGACATAGCCGCACTGCCATTTGACTCCCCGCCGACATGCCTGTTCGATCCGGCAGCGGAAAAGACCCGTGACGTCCTTCGCCGCGCGGGAGTGCTCTGACACAAGTTGAAAGAACAATAAGGGCGGTTAAAAGCATAATGCTTTTAACCGCCCTTATGGTCTTATAATTTATCTTATTTACCGAAGTATCTCTTAAGCAGTCCTTCGAAGCCTTTGCCGTGGCGGGCTTCGTCCTTTGCCATTTCGTGAACGGTATCGTGGATGGCGTCGTAGCCAAGCTCTTTGGCGCGCTTTGCAAGCTCAAACTTTCCGGAGGTGGCGCCGCACTCGGCTTCACTGCGGAGCTTAAGGTTCTTCTCGGTGGAGGGAGTTACGACCTCGCCCAGAAGTTCGGCAAATTTTGCCGCATGCTCGGCTTCCTCATATGCCGCCTGGAGGTAAAACGCGCCGATCTCCGGGTAGCCCTCGCGTATAGCCTGGCGGCTCATTGCGATGTACATACCTACCTCGGTGCACTCGCCTTCAAAGTTCGCCTTGAGTCCGGCATATACCTCGTCGTCTACCTTGCCCTTGGCGCCGACGCCGATAACGTGCTCGCAGGCATAATTGAGGGAGTCTTCCTTCACCTCTTTGAATCTGGAACCCGGAACGCCGCACTGAGGGCACTTTTCGGGAGGGGTATCACCTTCGTGAACATAACCGCAAACGGGACATACAAACTTTTTCATGATTTTTTTCTCCTTGTGTTTCTGATATTTTTTGTGTAATTATTTTATTTATTGTT
>CAUABN010000042.1:0-7591 GCA_958427275.1 uncultured Anaerotruncus sp. | reverse complement strand
AAGCGTGCGGTGTAAAAAAGGCCGCGCGTGTGTATATTTTTGAATCATTCACCGAAAAAACACGCAAAAATCTTTGACAAACAGCTCTTTTTGCTGTATACTTACTATGTAAAAAATATATCGAGGAGCAACACAGTGGATATTCGTGACATGACGGAGAAAAAACTCTCCGGCGAAAAGATATATGACGGAAAGATCATCCGTGTCGAACGCGATGAGGTGCGCCTTCCCGACGGCGCCACTGCTCCGCGTGAGGTCGTGCGTCACCCCGGCGCAGTTTGCGTCGTGCCGCTGACAGACAAAAATGAGGTCATCCTTGTGAGGCAGTACAGGTACCCGGAGGCACGCGTTTTTACCGAGATACCTGCCGGTAAGCTTGAGGCAGGCGAGCATTCGGCAGAGCATTTTGCGGATGCCGCAAGACGTGAGCTGCGTGAGGAAACGGGAGCTGTTTGCTCTCGCCTGACGTTTATAGGGGATTTTTACTCCTCTCCCGCAATACTTGACGAGGTGATACACATGTATCTTGCCGAGGGACTTGCCGTGGGCGAGGCATCGCCGGATGACGACGAATTTCTGGACATTCTTTGCGTACCGCTCGATGAGCTGTGCTATATGATAGCGCGCGGCGATATTGCCGACGGCAAAACACAGGCGGCGGTACTCAAAGTAAAATATATACTTGAGAAAAGGAATGAAAAAAATGAAGCTGAATGCTAAACGCACCGTGTGCGTGGGCTTTGCCTTTTTCCTCATCTGCACATTCTGGCAGGCTTACGACACAATAATCCCCAAAATACTCACGGACCGTTTCGGAATGTCGCAGGCCGTGTCCGGCTTTATCATGGCGCTCGATAATATTCTTGCGCTGTTCATGCTGCCGCTCTTCGGAGTCCTGTCCGATAAATGCCGTTCAAAACTCGGCAGGCGCACACCGTTTATCCTTTTCGGTACGATAGCGGCGGTGATAGCGCTGTTCGGACTTTCCGCGGTATCCGGCGCACAGCTTTCCAAAATCGGAGAGATATCCGACCTTGACAGCAGGGAAGCAAGGTACATGATATATGATGCCAAAAAGGACGCCGACCTCGTGACTCCGGACGGCGAGAAGTTCGTTCTCTCGGAAAAATTCACACGCGATGAGTTTGCGGCGATACCGAGCACCGACGAGACAACAGGCAAGGCGACCGACGGCTACACCGATTATGTAGTCCCTGCAAGGCAGTCGTATGTCAGAGCCGAAGTGACCGCAAAGAACTGCGGGATACTCGTAGGCTTTATCGCTATATTGCTCCTGCTGCTTATTTCAATGGCTACCTTCCGCACGCCGGCTGTGGCACTCATGCCCGATGTGACTCCCAAGCCGCTCCGCTCAAAGGCTAACGCCATTATAAACCTTATGGGAACCATCGGCGGCAGCCTTGTGCTCGGTCTCGGGATCATCCTCAAAACGGGAAAGACCGCCAACACGTTCATGAGCTACACGGCATACTTCTGCATCGTCGGCGGTATCATGCTCATCTGTCTTTGCGCTTTCATGCTCACCGTCAATGAGCCGAAGCTCGTGCGAAAAATGGAAGAAGAAAGCCTTGAGATGGGCATCGATGAGAGCGGTAACGACCTTGATGCAAAGCATGAAGCGGGAGACGGCAAGCTCTCGCGCGGAGAAATGACCTCTCTTGTGCTGATACTTGCATCGGTGGTGTTCTGGTTCTTCGGCTACAACGCGGTAACGAGCAAGTATTCCGTTTATGCCGGGAACGTACTCAACCTTGACTATAACAGCACGCTTCTGGTCGCCAATATAGCCGCGCTGATATCGTATATCCCCGTTGGCGCCGTCGCATCGAAGGTCGGAAGAAAAAAGACCATCATCGCGGGCGTTATAATGCTCGGCACGGCATTTACCGTTGCCGCGTTCCTTGACAACGGCACACCGCTGCCGGTGATGATGGTGATATTCGCGCTTGCCGGAATAGGCTGGGCTACGATCAACGTCAACTCCTTCCCGATGGTCGTTGAGCTGGCGCGCGGCGGCAATGTCGGAAAGTATACCGGCTTCTATTATACCGCCAGCATGGCGGCGCAGACGCTCACGCCGGTCGTGTCCGGACTTATGATGGATAAGCTCGGTATGAAGTCGCTTTTCCCGTATGCGGCGGTATGCGTGGCATTTGCGCTCATAACCATGACATTTGTCCGTCACGGCGACTCAAAGCCCGAAAAGAAGAGCGCGCTTGAAACGCTGGGAGAGGGTGACGACTAATGGTGCTTTGGGTGATACTGATCGTTCTTTTGGTGCTTGCAGGGCTTTATCTTCTGGCGATAAAGCCGCGCAGTGAGGCAAAAACCTCTCTTGAACCTCTTAAAACCGATTATGCCCACCGCGGGCTGTGGAGCGAGGATATAGCGGAAAACACAATGCCTGCATTTATGGCAGCCGACCGCGCCGGATACGGGATTGAGCTTGATATACAGCTCTCCGCCGACGGGGAGATAATGGTATTCCATGACGATAACCTTGAACGTCTCTGCGGCAGACCCGAAAAGGTGAGCGACCTTACCGCATCTGAGCTGAGTTGGGTAGGCATCACCGGCAGCTGCGACCGTATACCGATGTTCAGCGATGTTCTGTCGCGTGTGAGAAAGGATACTCCGCTCCTTATCGAGCTGAAGGGATATGATATTTCGCTTTGCGAAAAAGCCGCGGCATTGCTTGACGAATACGACGGATATTTCTGCATCGAGTCCTTTAACCCGCTGCTTCTTAACTGGTTCCGCCAAAACCGCCCGAGATACGTGCGCGGTCAGCTTACAACGAACCTGTTCCGTAACAACAAAAAGGGCAATTTCTTTGTCAATCTCATTGCAACTCCGATGCTTCTGAACTTCCTGTCGCGCCCGGATTTCATTGCCAGCGATATCGAATGGCAGAACAGCCTGCCGGTGCGTATATGCACAAAATTGTTTCACGCACCGCTTTTCCTGTGGACTGTCGATACTCCGGAAAAGTACGCAGCCGCCCGCAGCACAGGACAGGCGATCATATTCCAGCATATAACGCCCGAGATAAGGAACAAGGGGAAGAAATAAAACTATCCCGGCAGAGACGCTTTGCGTCTCTGCCGGGATCCTTGCTTATGTTTATCGTAGCGGCTTTCTGTAATAGTCTATGCTGAGTGTTTTGCCGAACTTCACGGCAATATCGTGTATCGTCCCTTCACGGATGAAGCCGTTTTTTTCGTAAAAAGCGACCGAACCGGTGTTCTCGCTTGTGATTATCGAGATGAGCGTGGTTATGCCGTATTCCTTTGCCTCTTTTTAGATTTCCGCAGGCAGGACACCTCCGATATGCTCATGCAGGTGTCTGTGACTCACGTATATCGAAAGGTCGGCGGTGCGGCGGTAGGCGCTCCGCGGACTGAAGGTGTCGAGGCACGCATATCCAACGACCTCTCCTGCATCGTTCCGCGCCACGATATAGGGATATATGCGGCTTATCCTTTCCACCCGTGCGGCGAATTCGTCGTGGCTCACCTCTTCATCTTCAAGCGTAAAGCAGGTGTTGCGGATGTAATGATTATACAAGGTCACAGCATGCGCCGATGTCTGAGGCGCTTATTTTTTCGGTCGTCATAGGGTCAGTTTACCTTCATTATGCCCTTGTATTCAAGCAGCTTGATGAAAAGTCCGCCCACGACCGAACGGTGCTGGAAATGATGATGCATCGTTGTTACGGTGTCATACCAGTCTGTCATGGGAACGCGGTCTGGCGTGAGATGATAGGCGAGCCACAGCGGTTCGATGTACCGTTCAAATGACTCACGGTCGTGTGATAGCGTTGCCGTCCAGACTATCCAGTCCGCTTTTGTATATTTCGCACGGTTGTCGAGCGGCATTCCGTAAGGGTTGAAGTGGCGGAAGTTAGACGCGACTTCGCTTTCAAACACATAGGATGGGAATATATTGCTGCCGAACAGCTTGTCCCACACGGCGTTGTACTTCATGCTGTATGTGCCGGGGCGGTCGTATGCAAGGCGGAAGCTGCCGTCTCCGTTGTCGGCGCGACTGCACCAGTCGGAGGCTATCTCGCGTGCGGCAGCGTCATATTTTTTCTCAAGCTCGGTGTTCCCGAGCATACGGTGAATCACTGACAGTCCTTCAAGCGCGCTTATCGCCTTAAGGGAAAGGTTGCAGTTGTGCGCCAGGTGTCCCGCAAAGTCGTCGGTGCATAGCTGATTTTCCGGGTCCTTGCCGAATTTTATCAGATATTCAGCCCATGTGTTGAGAGTATCTAAGTGCCCGGCGGCAAAGTCGGCGTTGCCGAGAGCAATGGAGGCTGTCGCCGCCAAAACAAGCATATTTCCGCATTCCTCGACCGGCATATGCTTGTCGGGCAGATTGCCGCCGCCGTAGAACTGACCGTTGAGCAGCGGATATCTGCCCGCATCGTGCGGCGCGAAGTCATACTGCCAGTCGTCGGATGCGGCGTATCTGAATATCGGACGCATCATTCCGATGACAAGCTCCGGATTGTAAATAAGGAACATGGGTATCGAAGGGTAGCTGACGTCAACGGTAGCCGCGCAACCGTTTGAGAAGCACTCCTTTGAGATGAACAGCAGTTCGCCGTTCTCGTCAAGCACCGCCTTGTGAGCGGCGATAGCCTGTCTCCAGGCAAGCGACAGCATATCGGCATACTTTTCGCCTCCTGCCGCTTCTGCTTCCATCCTCAGCCTCGTTGAAAACGCGACTGCGAGACTGTCGAGCTTCAGCCAGTCCTCGGCGGCATCGGCGAGAGCCTTTTCTATCGTCTTGCCCTTGCTGTTCCAGACGGAGCGCAGACGCTTGCCGAAGTATTCGATGCTTTCGGTGTCATCGTATGCAAACATTATAAGTGCATTCTCGCCCGACTTTACGGTTTTTTTCAGCACGGCGTATTTCATGCCGTCGGAGCCGTCGATAAACGATGTATCGGCGTCGCCTTTGGCGGCGAGATAGAAATATCCCCAGTCGATGCGCACATTGTCTCCGCTGCGCCAGAGCGGTTTCTGATCGGTGTTGCCCATTTTCACGGCTTTGCCCCCGCGGAAGGCGACCGTCCCGCCCGCGACCGTGCCTTCGCCGCGCAGATTGAGGCAAAGCTCCTCGGATGCCGATATCTTTATTTCGGCAGGTGACCCATCGGCGGTCGTGCAGGAAAGCATGAGATATGAGACGGGGCGCGTCATGATCTCAAGATTGTCGGGGAACAGCGGAGAGAGAAAGCGCAATCCGAGCGATATCTCATCGTTTTCGAAAGCATAGCTTGTGGTCAGCGCGTCATAGTAAAAGGTGGTCTGCGGGATCTTTTCGCGCTTGCCTGAATCGCCCATAAATACATATTCCTTGCCGTTCACGGTCACAGTGCCTTCAATAGTGTTCGGTGAGCCTGTCCAGTGACGTGTCGTGCCCTCGTTCAGGCGGTCGTTTATCGACCATACCGAAAAATACGGATCGACCGTTATAAGCGGTATTGCCGGAGGTCTTAATTTCATTTTATCGTTGATCCTTTCATTGCTTTTTTTACAGACTTATTATAACAGATTGGCGCTGTGCCGTCAATGCCTTTTGAAAAATAACCGCGCCGGGGCAGAGAAATAAATCCTACTTTCCCGATAGGCAAAATGACCAATTAAAAGGTTAGTTTGGGCTAACTTGGTGTGGATTGCGCCGAATTTGACTAAAAGAGGATTTTTTTGCGAAAAACTCTTGACAAAATCGAATACATGGTGTATCATTATGCACGGTTAGCGAAGGCTAACCAATAATAAAGTCCTTGAGTTAGCGACTGCTAATCGCAAGGCGGAGACGGAGAAAAAATGATGCCACTGAGTCTTGCCGATATCGGCGAGGAAAACACGATAAAGAAAATAGGCGGAAGCGCCGAGGTAAAGCAGCATCTTGAAAATCTCGGGTTTGTCGTCGGCGGGAACGTGACTGTCATCACCGCTCTTGGCGGAAACGTTATAGTCAACGTCAAGGAGTCCCGCGTTGCCATCAGTGAAGAGATGGCAAGAAAAATCATGGTTGCATGGATCGCAGAAAATATTGTCACGATAATTATATGCGCAGTGCTTGTCGCGATGGTGGCAGCCATAATCGTAAGCCTTGTCAAGGATAAGAAAAAAGGTAAGTCCAGCTGCGGTTGCAAGTGCGGTTCCTGCCCTATGGCTGGCTCCTGCCACTCAAAAAAGTGATCTATGACGAATGGGGCTGCCGCATTCAAGCGACAGCCCCGATTTTAAAAACGGAGCAGGTTTTGCATGGATGAACATATCGAACTCAGCGCTTCCGCAATAAGATACCTGCTCGCGCTGAAAGCTCTTGGGCATGACGGCGGCGGTATACGCAGTGTTGATATTGCTGCGGCACTTGGTCTTTCCAAGCCCAGCGTACACAATATGATGAAAACGTTTGACGAGATGGGTCTTGTCTCAAAAAACGCATACGGTGCGGCATACCTTACACGCCTCGGCAAAGAGATTGCTGACCGCTACGGGCGTTATTACGATTCGGTATCCGAGCTTTTGCAAAAGAGCTTTCCGGATGCGGGAAATGTTGATGCGGCTGTTTATATGCTGCTTTCGGAGTTGCCGGAAGAAAGCCTTGACGGGCTGGGCGGAGAAAAAGAAAGTGGTATTGCATAAAATGACGGAAATAATGTGTGCACTGACGGTGGCGACAGTCACACTGGCGCTTTCGGTCGGAATGCGAATAATACTGAAAACGCGGATCTTCTGCGAGAAAAAGAGGAAAAGGAAAAATGGTCAGGACTGTACTTAAAATAGACGGTATGATGTGTTCTATGTGCGAGTCGCATGTCAACGACTGCATACGCGCAGCATTCAACGTGAAAAAGGTCTCATCCTCGCATTCAAAAGGTGAGACGGTTATCATTTCCGATATGCCGCTTGATGAGGACGCACTTAAAGAAAAAATAGCCGCAACCGGCTATGAACTCCTCGGTGTCAGCACCGAGCCTTATGAAAAAAAGAGCGGTCTTTTCGGAGTGTTCGGTAAAAGAAACTGAGATACATATAAAGAAGGAGAGATGGTTTGAGCGTAGTTATAGTAGGCGGTAATGAGCGCATGGCTCGTCAGTACGAGGACCTGTGCCGCGAATATTCATGCCGCGCAAAGATATTTATGAAGACCGACCGCGGAATTCAGAATTTCGGCACCCCCGATCTTTTGGTGCTGTTTACAAGCACAATGTCGCACAAGATGCTTGACATTGCCACAGGACAGGCTAAAAAGCGGAACATCCGCGTGGCGCGTTGCCATACAAGCTCGATGTCCGCGCTGAGAAATATTCTCGAGACGAATGTCGTTTAACTAAATCGAATAAAAAAACCATGGGGCTGTCGCGCATTAGCGCGACAGCCCCATGGTGGTTCATTCAAGAAATCCCGCCACTATCTGTTCTTCGGCTTCCTTTTCGTCAAGACCGAGCGTCATCAGCTTTATCAGCTGCTCGCCCGCGATCTTTCCGATAGCAGCCTCATGTATCAGTGAGGCGTCAATATTGTTTGCGGCAAGGCAGGGACGC
>CAUABN010000041.1:0-7610 GCA_958427275.1 uncultured Anaerotruncus sp. | reverse complement strand
TGTTGCCATCACCACCCGTGAGGTCGGCAGAATGATAGAGAAGGCGGGCATCAAGTTCCACGAGCTTGACGACGAAAAGTTCGATCAGCCCTTCTATATCGTCTCCAGCGCGGGCGCTATATTCGGCGCTACCGGCGGCGTTATGGAGGCTGCCCTCCGTTACGCGGCTGAGATAATTCTCGGCAAGCCGCTTGAAAAGCCGCTCGAGACTCCCGAGATCAGACGCCACGGCAATGACGACGGCTATCGCACCGCCTCCTACAAGATCGGCGATGCTACCGTGAATGTTGCTGTTGCTTCCGGCACGAAGAATGCAAAGGCGCTCCTTGACGATATCAAGGCGGGCAAGGTCGATGTACAGTTTATCGAGATCATGGCATGCCCCGGCGGATGCGTCAATGGCGGCGGACAGCCTTATCAGCCCGCATCGGTCAGAAATACCGTTGACCTGCGTGCCCTCCGTGCTGCAGTGCTCTATGAGGATGACCGCAACTGCGACATCCGTGAGTCACAGAAGAACGCGGCTGTTATGAAGCTGTACAACGAGTATTTCGGCAAGCCGAACAGCCACAAAGCACACGAGGTGCTCCACACCTCTTACATAAAGCGCGGACTCTGATCCGCCGGTCCGGCGGTCGGAAACCGCAATGGGCTGTCGCGCCTTGGCGCGACAGCCCATTTATCAATATTCAGCGTGACCGCTTTTTTCTTGAGCGACTCACGGTATATCCCCATAAGTCCGTAACAGTTCATAATGGCAGGATATTGGTTGGCGGGGTGCCGGTAATCCGGCACAGGGACCCGCCTGCCGTTCAGTGTAATGTGATAAAACTGCTCGCGTACATCCATGATGATGTCAAGGGCGCTTGCCGTACATCCGCAGATAATGACTGTGGGGGCGCACAGCTCAAGCTGACGGCGAAGATATTCGCGGTCGAATTCCGCATAGGTAAGGATTTCCTGCATATCCGAGTCGGGAGCGCCGTTGCTCTTTTTTATATTCACCACGGCGATCCTGCGCAGATATTCGTTTCCGTAACGGTCGAATACGGGCAGGGCACTGTACGACGGAGAGCCTTCCGCAGTCGTATGTATCATTCTGTATGTCCATTCGGACACGCGCCGCCAAATACGGCTTTTTTTTGATTTTTTCTTCTGTGAGAAGATGATCTGCGCCGAGATCCCGGCCGCCGTCTCCGTAGGCTTCCTTCAGCAGATACAGCGGACGCACCCCGGCTGCGAACCATTCGTCGGGGCATACCACGCCGTCACGTATGAATGAGCCTGCCGAATGGTCGATCTCGATTGCGTAAGCTTCGTTCACGTCGATACTGGCGCGGCGCGCCTTCCGGTCTTCAAACAACCGTGCCGCTTACGCGCGGTAGCTGTTTGCCTCAGTCATCGAGAAGGATCATGTCTCCGTTTTCGTTCAGTCCTATCCGCGCAAGCGAATGAAGATCGACATTCATGCCTCTTATGCGGTCGCCGCCGGGCTGAAATGCCTTTTCTATGCATATTCCCGCACCGACAACGGTAGCTCCTGCCTGATTTACAATGTCTATCAGCCCGCGCAGCGCTTCGCCGTCGGCAAGGAAGTCGTCAATAAGCAGTACCCGGTCTCCGGGGGCAATGTAGCTGCGGTCCACGCGCACCTCAAATACCGTTCCGCGGGTGAATGAGCGCACGAGCGAGGAATATGTATCTCCCGTGAGGTTCTTTGACTGCGACTTTTTTGCAAATACAACGTCAACACCGAAATATCTTGCGGTAAGACACGCAATGCCAATGCCGGATGCTTCAACGGTGAGTATGAGCGTCGGTTTTTTATCCTTGAAGAGCCTGTAAAATTCTTCGCCGATACTGTCTATCAGCGCGGTATTCATGCGGTGGTTTAGAAAGCCGGATACTATCACGACTCCGCCGGGGCGAAGCTCGCCCTTTTCCTTTATCATCTGCTTCAAAAGTTCCATAAAAGACCTCCGGAATGTATCAATAAAATTTGAATGGGATAAATAATATAATATTATACATCAAAAATCGCCGCCGGTAAATAGCAGACGCGAAAAAATTCGATTTTTACTGTCGTTCGGGAGCGCTATATCGATTTTTTTATGTTTTTCTCGGTAAAATTCAAAAAAATAATTGATTACCGCGGCGGTTTGTGCTAAAATGTAAAAAGAAATATTCTGCCTTGGATCATTTGAATGGGAAAGGAATTACCGGATATGAAAAAAGTATTGTTCCGCGGTGCAGTTGCCGGCTACAATAAAAGCGATGTGAACGAGTACATCGCCGATACCGATAAAAGACATGCCGAGGAGATGGCGGAAGCCGAACGCAGGATAAACGAGCTGACCTCAGAGCTTGAAACATGCAAGAGCGTCAGCGCTATGAAGATATCCGGGCTTGAGGAAGCCGAAAAGAAGGCGCGCGAAGCGGCGGCTGAGCTTGAGCGCAGTCTTGCCGATGCCAAGGCTGAGGCGGCACGGACGGTCGCGGCTGCTGAAAACAGCACTGCGGCGGCAAAAAGCAAATGTGCCGATGCCGAGGGACGCCTGGCGCGGCAGAACGATGAGCTTTCACGCCTCCGTGCGGATCTTGCAACAGCCGGGAAGAACGCCGTGAGCGATGACGAGCTTGCCGAGCTGCGCCGCCGCGCGGCAGCATATGACGAGCTTGAAGCACGCAGAATGACCGCTCCTGTTGTTGGCGCGGAGGCGGAGGCGGATAATGTGATCCGATCCGCACAGACAGAGGCTGAAAGCATACGCCGCGAGGCAAAGGCGGGCGGAGCCGCCGCAGTAGAAGAGACTAAAAAGCAGGTGAGCGGTGAGCTTGCCGAGATATACGACATGATAAACCGCGCCGCCGCGGAGAGCGTTGAGGATATCCTTGCGGGAATGCGCGCGGCAGAGGCAGGCTTCGGTAAGCTGGGCGAACAGCTTCACGATCAGAACCGTGACGCGGTGGCGCGAGTTGAAAGTCTGCGTGCAGAGATAGAAAAGAAGATTGGCGAAAGGCTCGATGAGGCGCGCTCGCGCGTTGAAGCGGAGCACGAGGAGGCGACACGCGCCGCGGCAAGTGCCGCCGTTGCCGATAAGACGGGCACGGATACCGCTGTAACGCCTGCGACATCCAAGGAAATGCAGGCTCACGCTCCGGTGCGCCAGCAGCAAAGACGTACCGAACTGCGCGAAAGGGGAGCGGGGAAGAATCGCCGTGAAAATGACGGATTCTTCCGCTTCGGACGCAAAAAATGAATATAGGCGAAAGAATACGCGCCCTGAGAAACGCAAAAATGATGACGCAGAGCGAGCTGGCGGGTAAACAGATCACGCGCAATATGCTGTCGTGTATCGAAAACGGCTCCGCAATGCCGTCGCTTTCAACGGTCATGTATCTTGCCGCAAGGCTCGGCGTTCCTGCTGGCTTTTTGCTTGCCGAGGACGGAGACGAGTTCAACTATAAAAAGATGAACGCGATGCCCAACATCAAGCGTGCATATGTGGCGCGCGACTACAGGATATGCCGCGATATATGCCTTTCTCTCGGCGGCAAGGATGACGAGATATGCAGTCTCATCTGCCTTTGTGCGTTCAACCTTGCGCGCGAGAAATTCGGCGACGGCAAACTGAATGATGCCGTGGCACTGTTTGACGAAGCATCGGCATACAGAGCCGAGTCGATGTATCCTCTGGTCGGAGTCACGGAGATAGCCTCTGTGTATCTTGCGTATATGCACGATATATCTCCGTCGCTGTATTCGGACATTCCGGACGACACGTCGGATATACCGTCAGAGGCGCTTACCGATCCGTTTTGCAGGTATTATATGATCCTGCGCCTGCTTGACAGACCGGAGGGTGAGGTGATGTCCCGGATGTATCTTGAGCATTTTACGGATGCCGAAAGGCAATACGCCGCGCACATCCGCGCACGTATCGCAATAGGTAAGCGGAATTATCAGGAGGCATACAACGAGCTGCGCACTCTGCTCAACGGAGAGACGGATGTCGCGGCGCCGGTGATGTATTTTGTGTTTTCCGATCTTGAGCGGTGCTGCAGCGCAATGTCGGACTACCGTGGCGCATATGAATATTCGAGCGACAAAATGGGTCTGCTTGAAAAGTTTTTGCGCTGAGAAATGAGAATTCGTATAAAGAAGCTCCTGGCGGCGGTAATTATGACGTTGCTGCTTGCGTCATGCTCGTCGTATTCATCCGGGAAGCCGGACTTTTATGCCGGCGAAACACTGACGCCGGAGGGCGTTGATTCAATATTGGCAGCCATATCGGAGAAGGAAGCAGCAGTGACCGAAAAGTATTCTCCGACCACCGATGAGGCGGGAGACACGGTGCTTTTCTGGTCCGAATCGGGCAAGGTGTGGCATTTAAGCCGCGAATGCCCGTCACTTAAACGGTCTACAAATATTAAAAGCGGAAACAAAGCGGCAGCCGAGGCAGCGGGTAAGGAAAGAGTCTGCTCGGTATGCGGTAAGGGGGCAAAAAACAATGAATGACAATTTGGTTATAAGCCGGGCGACATTGCTTGATACCGATGACATAATGGTGGTCATCGAAGAGGCGAGAGAAAGCATAGGAAGGCTGGGCATCGACCAGTGGCAGTACGGATATCCGAACCGCGAGGTGGTCCTCCGCGATATCGAGGCAGGCGTTTCCTTTACGGTGCGTGAGGGCGAGAGCGGTGCGCTGTGCGGTACATTTGCCGCGATAGATTCCGGTGATCCTGCATATAATGAAATATTTGAGGGCGCATGGCTGACAGACGGACCGTATATCGCGCTGCACCGCTTTTGCGTGGCGCGCGCCTGCCGTGGCAAGGGCGTGAGCGATGCCATTATCGGGTATCTCAAAAAATATTGCGCCGGGAAAGGCTTTGCAAGCCTCAGAATCGATACTCATCACGGCAACTATCCCATGATACGTATGCTTGAACGCACAGGCTTCACACGTTGCGGCGTGGTTTATCTTAAAAACGGCGAGCATCGCGTGGCGTTTGAGCTTCCCGTAGAAGGTTGACGCCATGGTGGGCAGCTGGAAAGGGAAGCGTGTATGCTTTCTCGGCGATTCCATAACCGAAGGTATCGGCGTATCGGTCGGTGAGCGGTATTTTGACAGGCTGGCGGAGATGTTCGGTATCGAAGCGGTCGGAATGGGTGTGAACGGCGCCCAGCTTTCGGGAGTGCGGAAGCAGGCGGAGCGCGTTTTCAATACATACGGCGAGGCTGTGGATGCGATATTTATTTTTGCCGGGACCAATGATTTTTACGGCAATATACCGCTTGGGGACCGGTATCGTGAAAGGCGCGAGACGGTGACTATTCTGCGTGACAGTGACGGAAACGCTCTCGGCGTAGAGGAAAGACGCGTGCGCGATCTCAATATGAGCGGAAATACGGTCCGCGGCAGACTTGACCTCATCATGTCATACCTGCGTCAGAATTACCCGACAAAGCTTGTGGTGCTTATGACGCCCGTACATCGTGCGTATGCGACGTTCGGAGTCAGTAACATTCAGTACAGTGAGCTGTACGCAAACAGCCTGGGAGAGTTTTTTGAGGACTACGTGCAGGCTGTGCGGGATGCGGCGGATATATGGTCGGCGCCGCTTATCGATCTTTACCGGGAAGGCGGACTTTCGCCGCTTTCGTACGAAAGCGCTACGGCGTTTTATGTGAACACCGAGACCGACAGGCTTCATCTGAATCCTGCGGGACACAGGCGTATTGCCGGTATCATCGCCGGATATATGCGAAGATTCGAGGATATCATCTGAAGCTGAAATGAATATGCGGGCGGCTGTCGTGACCTGACTATGTGACAGCCGCCCGCGAGCCGTATAAATAATGTATCGGTGCAGCCGTGCAAAAGCACGGCAGCACCGATACATTATTATTTTGTTCTCAGTATTCTTGAGCTGTTTATGAGCACGGCAAATGCCCCGCAGTTGTGCAGGACCGAGCCTGCCAGCGCACTTATCACGCCGAACGCCGAAAGTCCTATCATGCATGCGCTTATGCCTATCGACAACGCAAGATTCTGATATATCGTCCGGCGTGTACGCCGCGCAAGCCGCACGGCAAACGGAATGTTTTCAAGGTTATTGTTCATGAGTGCGATATCCGCCGACTGTATTGCCAGGTCCGATCCCATGGCTCCCATGGCGACGCCCACGTCAGCTTCACGCAGTGCAAGTGCGTCGTTTATACCGTCGCCGACTGCAAGCACGTGATGTTCGCGCTTCAGCTGGCGCATATGGTCGTATTTGTCTTCCGGGAGAAGACCGGCATAAAGAACGTCTATACCTACCGCATCGCATATCGCACGTGCGGGGGCTTCACGGTCGCCTGTCAGCATGACGGTTTGCGTAATGCCGGCGGCGCGAAGGGCGCATATGCTTTCGGCGGCATTTTCACGTACCGTGTCGCCAAAGCAGAGACAGCCGAGGTATCTGCCGTTTACGGACACGCAGCTCATACTGCCGCCCGCCGCAGGCTCGGCTTCATCGGAAATGCTGCATTCCGCGGCGATCCATTCGCGTTTACCGAAACGGACTATGACGCTGCCGTCCCCGGACGCTCCCTCAACGCCCATGCCGGATATCTCCTTCACCGTAAGGTCGCGGCGGTAGGGAATATCCCCGGAGGCTTCGACCAGCGCGCGCGATACAGGGTGCGTCGATGCCATGGCGACAGATGCCGCGGCGGCAATAAGCTCCTCGCGCGTCGTGCCTTCGGCGCAAAGCACATCGGTAAGAGAAAGCTCCCCCTTTGTGACGGTACCGGTTTTATCAAACACAACGGTGTCTGTTTCGGTCATTTCCTCGATGAATTTTGAGTTTTTAATGAGTATCCCGCGCTTTGTCGCAGCCGAAAGCGCCGCTATCATCGGTGCGGAGCTTACAAGCATCTGCCCGCAAGGGCATGACACGACGAGTATCGCTATCGCTTTGCTTGCGTCGCGCGTTATCAGTGCCACTGCCGCCGCTACCGACAGCACAAACGGGATATAGTACATCATAAATCTGTCGATGAGCCGCGACTCGGGGATGGATATGCTTTCCGACTTTTCAAGCAGTGAGAGTATCTGTGAGAACGAGGTATCGACAAATTCCTTTTTTACCTCAACGACTATCCTGCCGTCAAGATTCACGGTTCCGGCGTATACAGGGTCTCCCTCTTTGACATGAAAGGGAAGCGGCTCGCCGGTCAGTGATTTCTGATCTATATGGGTAGAGCCGGATACGACTGTGCCGTCTATCGGAATGCCCGCGCCGGGACGCACGACTATTTTGTCGCCTACCGAAAGCGTTTTTACATCGACCGTGCGTTCACCGTCATTGTCAAGCAGTATCGCAGTGCTTTGCTGCATGCGCCGCAGACCGTCTATGACGTCGCGCCCGCCCATTATGCTGCGCTCCTCAAGAAAGTGCGCGGCGTTGAGTATCAGCGGTATCAGCACCGCAAGGATGAGATCTCCCGTAAAATAGCACGCCGTTATTGCAATGGCAACGAGTATCTCCATTGCGTTGGTCATGTTTTTGGTGGCTATCCCTTTTATCGAAGCAACAAAAACCGGTATCGCTTCAAT
>CAUABN010000040.1:0-7685 GCA_958427275.1 uncultured Anaerotruncus sp. | reverse complement strand
ATACCCGTCTTTGACAGTCATATATTTTGAAGTTGAGGAATTCTGAAGTTTGTATACACCTGCTATTCTCAAATTCCAATTGTACTCACTGTCATTCAAGCCTGTCACCAGTTCCTCGCTCGAATCCACGCCCAACAATTGTGTGGTTTCCGGATTCCAAGCAGCAACGGTCCCATCTTCCAATTCAAGTATTCGCCACATAGAGTTGACAGACGTATTAGCCGCAAGCACAGGTTCGGTACCGTATCCGTTTACAGTAAGATATTTTTCTGTTTTTACAGATTCGATAGTATATATATCTGCACCGGTTGCTGATTTAATGTAAAACTGCGTGTTGTAATCATCGTGTCTTTTAATTATAAGAGAGTTGATGGTTTCTGTGTGTACCGAACTTGAAGCATACTCTAACCCGCTACCATATGAGTCAACGGCCATATAATATCCTGCGCTCTGACTGAATTCAAATACCATATTGCCAAAACGAGCGGGAGAATTAGAGGCGGATACTAATGTCGGAATAAGGGTTTGGCACCTCGTCTTATCGTACTGGTAACTAAATACCGTAGTACCTGAACCGGATTGGCTAAGGTATAATTCCCGATTGGAATCATTGATCTCAGTATAGTCCGGAGCTGCAATATACACTTCTTTATAGGTTGCATTGGATGGCAAATATGCAACATCAAACTCAAACGATTCACCGGCTCTTCCGAATATTGCGCGCAAATTCGTTGTCGTATTCTTTTTACGAATAATTATACTGTTTACATCAACGTAGTTCACGTAATTGGTCAGTGACCATGACCCCGAAGATGCAACGTCGCCGATCGTCAGCGATCCGCTAAGAGCCACTGAGTGGTCATATGACGGCGACAGGCGTCCATCGCTCGTATCAAAATACCATGCACTTGTTTCACCTTCTTCGGGATCAGCCAAGGCAACCGTTGTACTTGTCATTGCTACAAGGTACTTTCCCTGATCGCACTGAGAACGTATTCTATAACAACCATTCGTGCGGTATTCAAGCAGCCATTTGCATACCGGCGTAAGAATATTTGCCCACATTCTCGGCGAACCCGCAATGTTGGCTAAATATTTTGATGTACTGTCATGCTTCAAAGCATATTCGCCTGCTAAAGACGAATATGTCATGGAAATACACACATTACCGCCTGTCGCCATATCTTTCATATTGGCTTTCGTCATGACTTCATAGTCGGAGCTACTGATTGAAAATACATCTTTGGCGCCTTCTGTTGAGGTTCCCCATTGGCGAGCGGAATCTGTAATATTCAAACCCGCTTCGGCAGCCTCTGCCGAAACAGACGTTCCAAAGATTATTATATCGCAACTACCTATATTGTAGTCAAACAACGGTCTTTCCGCCGATGAGTTTCCAAGGCGTGATGCGAGCGAGGCGTTCGGGAAACCAACGGTCATAGTTCCGGCTGATTTGGACAGTCTCAATCCCCGAGAAATGCTGTCAGACTGTGCTATACTGCCCTCGGACATTATTTCAAGTCCTGAATTACCCTTTACAGGTGTGGAGAAAACATATACCGTTTTACCGCCATCGCGATTCTGAAACATTACTGTGTAATCGTCCGGCTCCTGTTCATACAGCCGATTTACATGCTGTCTCTCATCGGCAAGTTCACGGCTTATAACAGCCGGAAGGTCGGCATCGGAAAGTTGAGCATTTTTCAACTGATCCAACGGCAACTCTCCTTCGAGTAGCTCAAAAGTCCACGGCTCCTCGGCAACAGGAGTCCCACCTACGCTGTTGTCTGCTGTATTTTTTACCGGTGATTCCTGAGCAAAGCCTACAGGTATAAACATACCGATCATTATAGTTAACATGAGGAAAAACGAAATGCACCTTTTATATGTATGCCTTATGTTGACTCGGTGTTTTTTAATTAGCATGACAAAACTCCTTTTTCTTAAAAATTCTTGTTGATTTACGTGTCGGGGTTGCGTGCTAACTCGTGTGATGTGGGGAATGTATCCCCCATAATGACCGGTGGATCAAGCAACGTCATAAAATACTCCTTTCTCAAGTTGGGTTTTACAGTTTGATAAATATAATTGTTTCTTTCTATTGTAATTATAATATTATAGTATCATAGTTATAATGCGCTGTCAAGTGTGATTTTGCGGCACGTATTCGATAAGTTCATAATCGGTTGATTCAAGCGCAAGGTCATATTTATCGTTTATCACAGTAGAAGAACAACTCATCGACCTTGAATCAACTTGCGATATTTATTATGGATAGTATTAATTATAAAAAGATGCTATTATAAGCTCATTACTTATAACAGCACTTTTTGTGATTTGTGACGCCGTGCGAACGGCGGGAAGAAATTTTACTTTTTGTCCATATCCGACGGAGTGGCAAGGCAGAGCGTCAGTCCTGCCACAAATGCCGGGACACCGATGACTATGAGCAAGTTACCGAGAAAAATCAACTGTCCGTTCATAGACTCAAGCAGGAGCATTGTCTGTACGAATTGCAATCAGCAAATGGCGCATACCGCGCCGACGATCATCTTTTTCATTGTTTGTCGGTCCTACTCGGTTTATCGGAATGGGATCGCGCGTTTGCCCGTGACGGCTGTGCCGGTCAGGTATCTGCGCATCTATATTGTTGCATATCATAAATATGTTGTCAAGTTCCGGGGTGGGAAATGCCCGCAGGGCCTCAGCCGTTGGCTTTTGAGAAGCGTTCGATGATCGCCCTCGCGGCGGTCTTGCCCGCGCCCATGGCGGATATCACCGTCGCCGCGCCGGTCACGGCGTCGCCGCCCGCGTACACGCCCTCGCGCGAGGTCTCGCCTGTGCCGTCGTGTACGATTATGCCGCCGCGTGCGTTCACCTCAAGCCCAGCCGTCGTGGATTTTATAAGCGGGTTCGGCGTTGTGCCGAGCGCCATTATCACCGTATCGGCGGCAAGCTCGAATTCGCTGCCCTCCACCGGGACGGGACGGCGGCGTCCGCGCTCATCGGGGGCGCCTAACTCCATGCGTATGCAGCGTATGCCGCGCACAAATCCGTTTTTCGGATCGCGGCGGTCGTCCGGGTTTTCGTACCCCAGTATTTCGGTGGGGTTGCAGAGGAATCTGAACTCAACGCCCTCCTCCTTTGCGTGCTCCACCTCTTCGCGCCGCGCGGGAAGCTCTGCTTCCGAGCGGCGGTAGATTATCATCACCTTTTCCGCGCCAAGCCGCAGTGCGGTGCGCGCGGCATCCATGGCAACGTTGCCGCCGCCGACTACCGCCACCATGCCGCCCTTCATTATCGGCGTTGCCGAGTCGGGCAGATAAGCCTTCATCAGGTTTGAGCGGGTAAGATATTCGTTTGCCGAGTAAACGCCGCAAAGCGCCTCGCCGGGTATACCCATAAACATGGGCAGTCCCGCGCCGGAGCCTATGTAAACGGCGGAATAGCCGTCCTCAAACAGCTCGTCTACCGTCAGCGTTTTGCCGATAACGGTGTTTGTCATGAATTCAACTCCGAGCGCGCGCAGCTCGTTGACCTCGCGTGCGACTATGCTCTTGGGCAGACGGAATTCGGGTATGCCGTATACAAGCACGCCTCCGGGGGTGTGCAGCGCTTCAAATACCGTTACCGAAAAGCCTGCCTTGGCAAGATCGCCGGCGCAGGTAAGACCGGAGGGGCCCGAGCCGACCACCGCAATGCGTATGCCGTTCCCGGCGGGACGCGCCGTCCTTGCCTCCGACTGTGCATGGCGGTCGGCAACATATCTCTCAAGTCTGCCTATACCCACCGGCTCGCCCTTTATGCCGCGCACACAACGGCTCTCGCACTGCGTTTCCTGCGGGCAAACGCGCCCGCATACGGCGGGAAGGCTCGAATCCTTTGATATCACGTCATATGCGCCGTCAATGTCCCCGTCGCGCAATCTGGCTATAAAGTCGGGTATCCTTATCCCAACGGGACATCCGCCTACGCAGGCGGGCGATTTGCATCCGAGACAGCGGGCAGCCTCATTGGCGGCAGCCTCGTCGGAATATCCGCATGCCACCTCGTCGAACGTGCGGGCGCGTACTGCCGGATCAAGCACCGGCATCGGCGTTTTTTTCGCATCCATATTTATCTTTGCCATTTCTCAGCCCTCCGACTTTCCGAAAAGATCGCAGTCCCGCGCATATGCGTGCCGTTCGGCTTCGCGGTACATTCCGCCGCGCTCCATCGCCTCGTCAAAATCAACTGCGTAGCCGTCAAAGTCGGGACCGTCCACGCAGGCAAAGCGCACTACGCGCTTGCCGTCCTCTATCAGCGTCAGGCGGCAGCCGCCGCACATTCCCGTACCGTCTATCATGATGGGGTTCATAGAGACGGTCACGGGTATACCGTACTCACGCGCCTTTGCTGTGACGAATTTCATCATCACGAGCGGACCTATCGCAAAAACGCGGTCGAATTTTTCGCCCGCCGACAGCATTTCGTCAAGCGGCAGGCAGACATTACCGCGGCGTGCGTAGCTGCCGTCGTCGGTGACGACGTGCAGGACGTCTGACGCCGCACGGAATTCATCCTCAAGTATCACAAGCTCGTGCGTGCGGAAGCCGATGACGGAGGTCACGCGGCAGCCCTCGGCGTGCAGCTTTTCCGCAACGGGGAGCGCAATGGCGCAGCCGACACCGCCGCCGATCACGCAGACATTACGAAGCCCCTCGGTCTCGGTCGGTCTGCCGAGAGGACCGACAAAGTCGGCTACCGAGTCGCCCGCGCCGAGCCGTGCGAGAGCCGCAGTGGTCGCGCCGACAGTCTGAAATATTATTCTCACGGTGCCTGCCGCGCGGTCAAAGCCCGCAACGGTGAGCGGAATGCGTTCGCCGTCGGCATCCACGCGCAGTATTATGAACTGCCCCGCCTCCGCCTTGCGCGCAACGAGCGGCGCCTCTATCTCCATAAGCGTTACGGTGGGATTGAGGTTTTCTTTTTTTGCTATTCTGTACATTGTGATCTCCGCATTATCGTTTTTTGCTTTTTCTGCCCTGACATGATGATGAGTACGGACACCCGCCGCAGCCGGTGGAGCATCCGCCTTTTTTCTTCTTTTTTATCATGTAAACGATGACGGCGGCAAGCGCCGCGCCGATTACGGCAAGAATTATATAATCGTAAATCCCCATTAAAAGCTGTTCCGGTAATAATAATATTATGCGGACCGTACCGTGACGGTCCGCATAATATTATATCATATTTGTCCGGCTATTGCAATCAGAAAATGAAACCAAGGAGCGTGTAAATTGCAAAACTCACTATCCATGCCACGCCGCACTGCATTATAACTACGCCGACAGTGGCGATGTGCGAGCCAAGCTCGCGCCGTATGGTAGCTACCGCCGCGACGCACGGGGTGTAAAGCAGCGTGAAGGCGAGAAAGCTGACGGCGGATATCGGCGTAAACAGACCGCCGAGCACCGTGCCGAGATTTGCCGTGCTTGTTCCGAGCAGGACGGTGAGCGTGCTCACCACGGCTTCCTTTGCCGTAAAGCCGGAGATGAGCGAGGTCACGACCCGCCAGTCGCCGAAGCCGAGCGGGCGGAACGCCGGTGTCAGCGCCCTGCCTATTATGGCAAGCAGACTGTCCGCGCTGTCCGGAGCGACGTTCAGCCGTGTGTCAAAGGTGCGCAGGAACCATATTATCACCGTCGCGGTGAATATCACGGTAAAGGCGCGTTCGAGAAAGTCCTTTGCCTTCTCCCAAAGGAGCATAAGGACACTGCGCGGAGAGGGGAAGCGGTAGTTGGGAAGCTCCATTACGAACGGCACCGGCTGACCGCGGAAGACAGTGCGCTTCAGCACGAGCGCAACAAGGACCGAAAGCAGAATGCCGCCGAGGTAGAGCGCCGTCATCACGAGCGCGCGATGCTCGCGGAAAAAGGCGTTGGCGAACACCGAATATATCGCTATTTTTGCCGAGCAGCTCATGTAAGGCGTCAGCAGTATCGTCATTTTGCGGTCGCGGTCGGAGGAGAGCGTGCGTGTCGCCATTATCGCGGGCACCGAGCAGCCAAAGCCGATCAGCATGGGCACAAAGCTACGCCCGGAAAGCCCCAGCCGGCGCAGCGGTTTATCCATTATAAATGCGATGCGCGCCATGTATCCGGTGTCCTCAAGTATCGAAAGAAAGAAAAACAGTGTGACGATTATCGGCAGAAAACTGAGAACGCTTCCGACGCCTGCAAAAACGCCGTCTATCACAAGGCTGTATACCACATCGTTTATCCCGTAGGCTGTCAGCGCGCGGCCCACCAGCCCGGTAAGCGCATCGATGCCGGATGAGAGCAGATCGGAGAGATTTTGCCCTATCACGTCAAACGTCAGCCAGAACACGAGAAGCATTATGCCGATAAATACCGGAATGGCGGTGTATTTGCCGGTGAGGATACGGTCGAGCGCCACGCTGCGGCGATGCTCGCGGCTCTCGCTGCATTTTACGACCGACGCGGCAACTACCTGTTCGATAAATGTGTAGCGCATATCGGCAAGAGAGGCGTTGCGGTCAAGACCATTCTCGGTCTCCATCTCCACTACCGAATGCTCTATCATTTCAAGCTCGTTGCGGTCAAGTTCAAGCCGGCGTTCCATGTCGGGATCGCCCTCTATGAGCTTTGTCGCGCAAAAGCGCGGGGATATACCCGCCGCCCTTGCGTGGTCCTCTATCACGTGCGCCGTTGCATGGATGCAGCGGTGTACGGGACCGTCGCCGCAGAAATCGTAGACTGCGGGCAGGCGGCGCGCCTTGGCGGTCTCGACCATGCGGTCGGCAAGCTCGGATACGCCCTCGCCCTTTGCGGCGCTTATCGGCACCACGGGAACGCCGAGCAGCCGGCTTATTTTCTGAATATCCACCGAGCCGCCGCCGGCGCGCACCTCATCCATCATGTTCAGCGCGATCACGGTGGGGATGCGCAGCTCAAGAAGCTGCAGGGTCAGGTAAAGGTTGCGCTCTATGTTCGTGGCGTCGATTATGTTTATTATTCCGTCCGGCTTGCCGTCGATTATAAAATCGCGCGTTACTATTTCTTCCTGCGTGTACGGGCGGAGCGAATATATTCCCGGCAGATCGACCACCGTGCATCCGCGATGACCGCGTATCTCACCCGATTTACGGTCCACCGTCACCCCGGGAAAATTCCCGACGTGCTGATTTGAACCGGTGAGCGCGTTGAAAAGCGTGGTCTTGCCGCAGTTCTGGTTTCCTGCAAGTGCAAATGTCATCGGAGGGTGTCCTCCCCGACTTCTATCCTTGCCGCGTCCTCGCGCCGCAGTGTCAGTACGTATCCGCGTACCATTATTTCCTTCGGGTCGCCCATCGGGGCTACCTTGATGATGCTTACGCGCGTGCGAGGAATCAGCCCCATGTCGAGCAGGCGCAGGCGCAGGGCGCCATCCCCGCCGGTGGCGGTTATAACAGCGCTCTCTCCGACCTTAAGATCGTCCAGTGTCATATTTTTGTCCTTTCATGCTGCCGGAATCAAAAAGTTAGTTCAGACTAACTTGCGCGTATATTATATCATACGCGGACGAATGTGTCAATTATGAGGGCGAAAAAAATCGAAAAAAGCAAAAAAAATCGCAAAACAAGTGCCGTACACAAAAAAACTATCATTTCCTTCAAAAAAGGTATTGCAAAATCGGCAAAAATA
>CAUABN010000039.1:0-7705 GCA_958427275.1 uncultured Anaerotruncus sp. | reverse complement strand
CAAGGCACGGCTCCCCCGAGGACTTTATGGGCTTTGTGGATTCGATGCACGAGGCGGGAGTGGGCGTTATTCTCGACTGGGTGCCGGCGCATTTCCCAAAGGATGCGCACGGGCTTTACGAATTCGACGGTGAGCCGCTTTATGAATATCAGGGCGCCGACCGTATGGAGCATGCCGGATGGGGTACCCGCCGCTTTGATGTCGGCAGGTGCGAGGTGGAGAGTTTTCTTGTCTCGGATGCCTGCTTCTGGGCTGAAAAATATCACGTTGACGGACTTCGCGTTGACGCCGTTGCGTCAATGCTTTATCTCGACTATGACCGTGCGCCGGGGGAATGGATACCCAATGTCTACGGCGACAACCGGTGCCTTGAGGCGATAGCGTTTTTCCGCAAGCTCAACGGCACGATGGCGCATTTTTATCCGGGCGTTATGATGATAGCCGAGGAATCAACCGCGTGGGGAAATCTCACCACGTTTGAAAACGAAGGATTGGGCTTTTCCTTCAAATGGAACATGGGCTGGATGAATGATGCGCTCGCATACGCCTCGACTGACCCGATATTCAGAAAATACCATCATGAAAAGCTGACGTTTTCCATGATGTACGCCTTCGGCGAGCGGTATATTCTTCCCGTGTCGCATGACGAGGTGGTACACGGCAAAAAGTCGCTTCTTGATCGCATGCCGGGCGATTACTGGCAGAAATTCGCGGGAACGCGCGTTTTTTTGGCATATATGATGACGCATCCGGGCAAAAAACTGCTCTTTATGGGGTGCGAGATCGGGCAGTTCCGCGAGTGGGACTATGCCGGACAGACCGAATGGTTCCTGCTCGATTACGATTCGCATGCAAAGCTGCAGTTATTTGCAGCCGAGCTGAACCATCTTTATCTTGCCTCGCATGAACTGTGGGAACGTGATACGTCGTGGGAGGGCTTTGAGTGGATCGATGCCGACAACAGAGATCAGAGCCTTCTTACCTTCCTGCGCCGCGCCGCGAACGGGGATGAGCTGCTCGTGCTGCTCAATTTCACTCCGAATGCGTATGAGGATTATCGCGTGGGCGTTCCGGCTTCGGCGGTGTACCGCGAGCTGATATCCTCGGATGACGTGCGTTACGGCGGTTCGGGCGTTCACAACGAAGGCGAGATCGCGGCTGAGGATACGCCGTGGAACGGCAGGGAGTACTCGGTCACTCTTCGGGTGCCGCCGCTCGGCGCTCTGATACTGAGGCGCGAGAGACTTTTGCCGGCGAAGAAAAAAGAAAAAAATACGCAATATGGCAATAAGATACCTCCGGCAGGTCATACCGGAGGAGAGAATGAATTATAATAAATATGCATGATCATATAACAACGAAAAAACAAGAAAGGAAAGTTTTTGGTATGTACAGAAAAAAAGAATGTGTTGCCATGCTGCTCGCGGGCGGGCAGGGCAGCAGACTTTACGCGCTGACCTCAAAGCTCGCTAAGCCTGCCGTTCCGTTTGGCGGGAAATACCGCATTATCGACTTTACCCTCTCAAACTGTGTCAATTCCGGGATCGACACGGTAGGCGTACTCACGCAGTACCAGCCGCTCCTGCTCAACGATTACATCGGCAACGGTCTGCCGTGGGACCTTGACCGCACGTTCGGCGGAGTAAAGATCCTCCCGCCGTATCAGGGCAAGAAATCCGCCGACTGGTATCGCGGCACCGCAAACGCCATTTATCAGAATATCGAGTTTATCGACAGATACGATCCGGATTATGTTCTTGTTCTTTCCGGCGATCACATCTACAAAATGGATTATTCCAAAATGCTTGCCGCGCACAAAAAGAAGGGCGCGGACTGCACCATTGCCGTTATTGAGGTCCCGCTTGAGGAAGCGAGCCGCTTCGGTATCATGACCACGGATGATGACGACCGTATAGTGAAGTTCTCGGAAAAGCCGAAGGAACCGGACAGCACCAAAGCGTCGATGGGTATTTACATCTTCAATAAAGAAATGCTTTTCAAATATCTCCGCGCGGACGAGGCGGATGAAAAGTCGAGCAACGACTTCGGTAAAAATGTTATCCCCGCCATGCTCGCCGCAGGAGAAAAAATGTATGCATATCCCTTCAGCGGATATTGGAAGGACGTCGGGACCATCCGTTCCCTCTGGGAGGCTAATATGGATATGCTCGGCGACAGTCCCGCGCTTCAGCTCGGGGATGACAGATGGCGCATTTATTCGCGCCATGATGCACGCGCGCCGCATTATGTGGCGGCGGGAGCCGTGGTCGAAAATTCTTCCATCACCGAGGGCTGCGAGATACGCGGCACCGTCCGCGGTTCGGTGCTCGGCGCCGGCGTAAAGGTAATGGCAGGCGCATCGGTGATAGATTCCGTAGTGATGAGCGATGTTACCGTAAAGGCGGGAGCGTCGATCTCTTATTCGATAATTGACTCCCGTGCCGTCATAGGCGAGGGCGCCGTGGTGGGCACTCCCGAAAGCACGGGCGCCGAGATAACCGTGGTCGGCTCGGATGCCCAGGTTCCCGCAGGCGGGAAGGTCGCGCCCGGCGCCATGCTCTCCGCCAACTGAGCGGAGCGTACTTGAGCAAAAGCAGATATAAAAACGGAGGAAGCAAAATGACAGCCGCAGGAATTGTATTTTCCAATATTCATGACGAGAGCCTGCCCGAGCTTACACGACTTCGCACGATGGCGAGTGTTCCGTTCGGCGGCAGATACCGTCTTATCGACTTCGCGCTTTCCAATATGGTCAACTCCGGCATATCAAAGGTCGGAGTGATAACACACTATAATTATCAGTCGCTGCTCGACCACATAGGCACGGGTAAGGACTGGGATCTTGCCCGCCGTTCCGGCGGTATCAAGATACTCCCGCCTTTTATCACGGCATATGATGCCAAGGGCGTGGGGCAGCTTTACAGCACGCGCCTTGAGGCGCTTCTCGGAGTGGTGAACTTCATTTCCCGCTGCACCGAGGACGTTATCGTGCTTTCAGATTGCGATACGATATGCAATATCGATATTTCCGATGTGATAGACCGTCACGAGGAGACGGGAGCCGACTTCACCGTTGTGGTGAAGCGTATCACCGAGGGCAGCATAACCTCGCCCCGACATTCGGTCATATTCTCGGATGCGGAGGGCAGAATTACAGACGCTACCGAATTCTCCGACGATATCCGTCCGGGGCAGGAAATAAGCACGAACATCATGGTGATAAACCGTATGTATCTGCTGAATATACTGGGAGACGCCGCAGCCCACGGCTACACCAGCTTTTTCCGCGATGTGATAGCGCGCAATATCCATCATGCGAATTATCATGTGTATCATTACGACGGATACTACGCGCTCGTATCGTCGCTGGCGGGTTATTTTGATTGCTCGATGCAGCTTCTCCGCGCCGATGTGCGTGATGCGCTCTTCGGTGTAGCCGAAAGACCCATATATACAAAGGTGCGCAACTCCGCGCCCACGATATACCGCACCGGTTCGTCCGTGGGGAATACCCTTATCGCCGACGGCTGCATAATAGAGGGTACCGTGGAAAATTCGATAATCTTCCGCGGAGTAAAGGTCGGCCGCGGCAGCGTGGTGCGCAATTCCATACTGCTCCAGGATACCGTCGTCGGCTCCGGCGTTTCCCTCAACTGTGTTGTGACCGATAAAAACACAGTGGTACGTGACGGACGCGTGCTTTCGGGACACGAGACCATGCCCTTCTTTATCGGGAAAGGAATAATGGTCTGATGACGGTGAAAAAAGCAAGAACGGCACAGCCGGAAAATAAGAAAAAGATATTATTCGTCGGTGCGGAGGTGATGCCGTTTGCCGCGACCGGCGGACTTGGCGATGTGCTTGGATCGCTGCCCGAGGCGCTTGCGGCTTACGATCCCACGGCGGATGTACGCGTGGTGATGCCGCTTTACAGCGCGATAGGCGACAAATACCGCGCCGAGATGAAGACCGAGGCGGTTTTTACCGTCGCGCTTGCATGGCGCAGGCAGTACTGCGGTGTGCTGAGCCTTGAAAAAAACGGCGTTAAGTATTATTTTATTGATAACGAATACTATTTCAAGCGTCCGGGACTTTACGGTCAGTACGACGATGGTGAAAGATATGCGTTCTTCTGCACCGCCGTTATGGATATGATGCCGGTGCTCGGGTATTTCCCCGACATACTGCACGCGCACGACTGGCAGGCGGCGCTTTCGGTGATATACCTCAAGCGCAAATACAGCCGTGATGCGCGATGGAGCGGCATGAAGAGCATCTTCACCATCCACAACATCGAATACCAGGGGAAATATGATTTTTACATTCTCGGCGATGTTTTTGCGCTGTCCGACTATGACAGTTCAACGGTAGAATGGGACGGTTGCATAAACCTTATGAAGGGTGCTGTCGTATGCGCCGACCGCGTAAGCACGGTCAGCCCGAGATACGCCGTGGAGATTATGCGCCCGGAATTTGCACACGGGCTTGACGGCGTACTGCGCGAAAATGCCGGTAAGCTGCGGGGCATACTCAACGGCATAGATTATTCCTATTACGATCCCGCGACCGATCCGGTGCTTGCGCAAAGCTACACCGCCGCCGATCCCGACGGCAAGTACGCATGCCGCGCGTCCTTACGCGCCGATCTGTCCCTGCCGGACGATCCCGACCGCCCGCTGATAGCGGTGATATCGCGGCTGGCATCGCACAAGGGGCTTGACATCGTGCGCGAGGCGTTGGGCGGGATACTGCGCGATACCGGAGCGCAGTTCGTAGTGCTCGGTAAGGGCGAGGCGCAGTATGAGGAATTTTTCCGCGCGCTCGAGCATGAATTCCCCGACAGCGCGCGTGCGCTGATAACCTATGACCGCGACCTTTCCCGCCGCATATATGCGGCTGCGGATATATTCCTTATGCCTTCGAAGAGCGAGCCGTGCGGACTCTCGCAGATGATAGCCTCGCGCTACGGCGCAATACCGGTCGTTCGCGAGACCGGCGGCCTTTACGATTCCATTCACGGATATTGGGAGGACGAAGACGGAAATATGCACGGAAACGGTTTTACCTTTGCGGGATATACCGCGGGCGAGCTGTATGAGCGCACCCTGGCTGCCGTGTCGCTCTGGCGCGATCCGGCAAAACGAAAAAAATTTATTGAAAAGATAATGAGCGTCGATTTTTCATGGCGTGCGTCCGCCGCCGAGTATGCATCCATGTATGCATCGCTTGAATGAGAGCGCGCCGCTTTTTATCGGAGGAAGTTTTAAAAGTGAATTACGATCCCAAACCCAGAGAAGTCAAAGAAAACATTGAACAAAAGCTCATGCGTCTTTTCGGCACGACACCTGCCGAAGCAACGCGCGATCAGGTCTACAAGGCGGTGGCTCATACCGTAAAGGACATTCTTGCCGACAAGCGTGCGCATTTCAGCGAGCGTGTAAAAAAGACCGGCGAAAAGCAGGTCTATTATATGTCCATGGAATTTCTGCTCGGCCGCTCGCTCAAAAACAACCTCTGCAATTTAGGGCTTATCGGGTCCTACGCAGAGGCGCTCGGCAAGATGGGCATAAATCTTGAGGATCTTTACGACTGCGAGCCTGACGCGGGGCTGGGCAACGGCGGCCTTGGCAGGCTTGCCGCCTGCTTTATGGATTCGCTTGCGTCGCTTGAGTACCCCGCCTGCGGATTTTCCATACTTTACGAGTACGGTCTTTTCAGACAGAAGATAGTTGACGGGCTGCAGATAGAAATGCCGGATATATGGCTGCCGGGCGGCGAGGTGTGGCTCGAGCCGCGCACCGACCGTATTTTCACCGTAAAATTCGGCGGCAGAGTAAAGGAAAACTGGCAGGACGGTCATCTTGAAATAATATACGAGGGTGCCGACGAGGTGGAGGCGGTCCCTTACGATATGCTGATATCCGGCGGCAACTCTGACGGCGTGAGCCGTCTGCGACTGTGGCGCGCCCGCGACACGCGATCCTTCAATATGGGGCTTTTCACGCAGGGGCAGTATACCCGTGCGCTTGAGGAGAGCAATAACGCCGAGATTATTTCAAAGGTGCTTTACCCGTCAGATAACCATACCGAGGGCAAACTTCTGCGCCTGACGCAGCAGTATTTCCTTACCTCGGCATCGGTGCAGAACATCATACGCGATCACATGGCGGTATACCGCAATATCGAAACGCTGCCGGATAAGGTCGCCATCCACATCAACGATACTCACCCGGCTCTTGTCATTCCCGAGCTTATGCGTATCCTTATGGATGAGTATTTCCTCTCATGGGAGAAGGCTTGGGATATCACCGTGCGCACCGTATCATATACCAACCACACGGTCATGCCCGAGGCGCTTGAAAAGTGGAGCGAGGATATATTCGGACTCAAACTGCCGCGCATCCACATGATAGTCAAGGAAATAAACGAGCGCTTCAGCCGTGAGGCGTGGAACGCCTACCCCGGCAACTGGAACCGCATAGCGGGAATGAGCATACTCAGCTACGGTCAGGTCAACATGGCGAACCTTGCCGTGGTCGGCTCTCATTCGATAAACGGCGTGTCGAAGCTCCATTCCGAGATACTCACCGAGTCTATATTCAAGAGCTTTTACCGTATGTACCCCGAGCGCTTTACCAACGTAACGAACGGTGTGGCTCACCGCCGCTGGCTCTGCTATTCCAACCCGCGTCTTGCCGCACTGCTTGACGAGTGCATAGGGACTGCGTACCGCAAGGACCCGGAGCAGCTTGCGGACTTTGCAAAGTACGTTACCGACGCCTCGGTTCTGGAGCGCCTGCGTTCCATAAAGCACGAAAACAAAAAGGATTTTTCCGCCTTTATGATGAAGCGCGCCGGTATCTCCATTGATACCCATTCGGTGTTTGACGTTCAGATAAAGCGCCTGCACGAGTATAAGCGCCAGCTTCTCAATGTTCTCAATATAATCGGGATATATCTTGATCTTTGCGACGATCCGAACCTTGACGTCCGTCCGCGCACCTATATTTTCGGCGCCAAGGCAGCGCCGGGATATCAGATGGCAAAGCGGATAATCCAGCTCATATGTATGTTTTCGCGCGAGATCGAAAACACCCCCGGTGTACGCGATAAGCTGAAGGTCGTGTTCCTTGAAAATTACGATGTGACCACTGCCGAGGCTCTCATTCCTGCCTCCGAGATAAGCGAACAGCTCTCTCTTGCGGGCAAGGAGGCGTCGGGCACCGGATGCATGAAGCTGATGCTGAACGGTGCGCTCACCATCGGGACGCTTGACGGCGCGAACATCGAAATGCTCGGAGCTGTCGGCAAGGACAATATATTCATTTTCGGACTCACGAGCGCCGAGGTCGCCGATCTCTGGCTTGCCGGCTATAATTCCGCTATCTATTACGCGCGCAACGAGCGTCTGCACCGCATAGTGGACAGACTGAATGTCGGCTTTGCGGGCGAGTCGTTCTCCGATATCGTTCAGTACCTCATTTCGGGTCACGGCATTGCCGACCCGTATATGTGCCTTGCGGATTTTGAATCCTACCATCAGGCGCAGGAGCGTGCATTTGCGGCGTTTGCCGATCGCGAGGACTGGAGCCGCCGCTCGCTGATGAACATCGCAATGGGCGGTCATTTTGCCGCCGATCGTGCGGTAACGGAATACGCCGATCGCATCTGGCATATCCACAGCCTTGCGGGACGGGCGACCGGA
>CAUABN010000038.1:0-7805 GCA_958427275.1 uncultured Anaerotruncus sp. | reverse complement strand
AAGATAGGAGATGCCGACAAGAATGCCCGTATAGGCTCGTGCGTCGCGTATGCGCCCACCGACGATCCCGAAATAGCGATACTCATCGTGGTAGACGACCCCAAGGTGGGCACACGCTTCGGATCTATGATAGCGGCTCCGTATATAGCGAACTGCCTGGCGGAGATGCTTCCGTATCTCGGCTATGAGCCGCAGTATACCGCCGAGGAAGCGGCGGCGCTCGACGTCACCGTGGGCGAGTACCGTGGACGCAGCCCCGCTGTCACACGCAATATGATAAAGGAACTGGGCGTTGAGTGCATCATGATAGGCGATGGCGACCGCGTAACGGCTCAGGTGCCCTCGGCGGGCGCGGTGCTGTCCGGGCAGAACGGCAAGATAATCATTTACCTCGGCGACAGTGCTCCGGAGGCGGATGTGAAGGTGCCGAACGTGTCAAAGCTGTCCGCGGCGGCGGCGAATAAGCTGATAACCGACGCGGGACTTAATATAAAAATTGAAGGAAGCAAGAGCCATGCTCTTGGCGGCGAGGCGCTCGTTGTATCGCAGTATCCCGCTGCCGGCGAAAGCGTGGCGCGCGGAAGTGTGGTGACGATAACGGTCAGATTCACCGACGGTGAGGACTGACGGAAAATAAAAAACGGCAGCACGGGACGTGCCCGGCAGGATGTATAACGATATCTTGACCGGAGGCTCCCATGAATCTTTCAAAGCTGCTTTCCGACGCCGGGTTTGAATACCGGGCGGTCGGCAGTACGGATATTGAGATATCCGAAATAGTATCCGATTCCCGCAGGGTATGCGATAATTGTTTGTTTTTGTGCATTCGGGGCATTAAGAACGACTCACACCGCTACATCGGCGAGGCATGCGCACATGGCGCGGCGGCGCTGGTCGTGGAGGAAGGTCATGCGGCGGAAGCCGTGCATCCTCCTGCGGGGATAACGATAATATACACCAAAGATACCAGATCGGCGCTGGCGCGCCTATGGTACGCCCGGTATGAGCTGGCGGCGGCAGGCATGCGCATTGTCGCCGTGACCGGGACGAACGGAAAAACAACCGTGAGTTACATGCTGCGCTCGATATTCGGCGCGGCAATGCACCGTTGCGGTCTTATAGGAACCGTGCGGTGCGAAACGCCGCGCCGCGTGCTCGACACACGCGGCGATCCGGACTTTCGTCCGGATGACGGAAACGCAAATATGACGACGCCCGACCCCGGTCAGCTTTACCGTATGCTTGCGGCAATGCGTGACGACGGGGCGGAATACGTGTTTATTGAGGCGACCTCACATGCTCTGGCGCTCGGTAAGCTGGCTCCGCTGCGGTTTGCGGCGGCGGTCATCACCAACCTCACGCCCGAGCATCTGGATTTTCACGGCGACATGGAAAACTACTTTCTTGCCAAGGCGTCGATACTGCATCAGTCGGATGCGGCTGTCATAAACGCCGACGACAGGTGGGGCGGAAGCTTTCTGGATTATGCCGTCAGCCATGATTGTCCGTGCGCGGACAGGATTATCCTGTGCAGTGCCGGGCGCGCAGCGGTGAGCGACGCGGTGTGCGAACGCTTTACCGCAGAGAACATCCGCGCCTCGGACGGAGAGGGCGTGTCATACACGCTCGTTTCGCCGCGCGAAATAAGGACCATACGCTGTCCCACACCCGGATCATTCACAGTGATGAATTCGCTTGAGGCGGCGGCGTGCGCCATGACGTTGGGCGTCAGCGGCGGATTTGTCGCCGATGCGCTGGCGGCATCGGCGGGCACTCCGGGCAGACTTGAGCGTGTGCGCCTCGGCGCGGGATTTCCGGCGTCGGTCTTCATCGATTATGCGCATACGCCGGATGCGCTTGAAAATCTTCTGCGCACGGCGCGCGGTATGATAGACGCCCGCAACGCCTGCCGCGGCAGGCAGGAGGGCAGAGTGATACTTCTTTTCGGCTGCGGCGGTGACCGCGACCGCAAAAAACGTCCCGCAATGGGACGTATAGCCTCACGGCTGGCGGATCACACGGTGATAACATCCGATAATTCAAGATCGGAAAAGCCGGAGGCAATAATAAACGAGATAATGAGCGGCTTCGACCCGTCGGCTCCGCATACGGTAGAGCCGGACCGCCGCCGCGCGATATTCCGCGCCGTCGGAATGGCGCAGGCGGGAGACGTTATCCTGCTTGCGGGCAAGGGTCATGAGCAGTATGAGATAGACGCCTCCGGAAGGCATGAATTCAGTGAGGCGGACACAGTCCGCGATGCCGTGCGTATATGGCAGGGCGAGGACGGAAAAAGGTCAGGTACCGACAATGAAGATAAAAATAAATGTAGATAACGGAAGGATCTCGGCGGCGCGCGTGGCGTCGCTCGCAGGAGGGCGTCTTGCCGGAGCAGTTGATGCGGCGGGCGAAAAAAATATATCCTGCGTTTGCACCGATTCGCGTGAGGTCTGTCCCGGCGCCCTGTTCGTGGCTATTGCGGGCGAACGTACCGACGGTCACAAATATATAGGCGCAGCTGTACTGTCCGGCGCGACGGCGGTCCTTGTTGAGAAGGAGCCTGCCGATGTGCGCGACATTCCGATCCCCGTTATCGTTACCGAGGCGACGGTCCCCGCACTTTCGCGGATCGCGGCGGACTTTGCATCTGGTATAAAGGCGCGTCGCGTTGCCGTTACGGGCAGTGTGGGCAAGACCACGACAAAGGAATTTATTGCGTCTGTGCTGGCTCAGGGCGGTAGCGTTTACCGTACCGAGGGCAACCATAACAGCGTTATAGGAATGCCCCTCACCATGCTGGCGACCCCGCCCGATGCTGAGTATGCGGTGTTTGAAATGGGAATGAGCGGGTTTGGAGAGATAGAGGCGATGTCGCTTGCGGCACGTCCCGATATTGCGGTGATAACCAATATAGGTTCATCGCACCTTGAATATCTCGGAACACGCGAAAATATAGCGAAGGCAAAGCTGGAGATACGTGCGGGACTTGCTCCCGACGGTATGCTCCTTCTTAACGGCGATGAGCCTCTGCTCGCCGACGTCGGGATGACCGACAGCCGTGCCGTATATTTTTCCGCGTCTGGAAATACGACTGCGGAGCATTACATCACGGGGTTCCGTGACGGCGGTGACGAATGCGTATTCGATATCGTGTCCCGCGGACGCGTGATAAAGAATGTCATGATACCTGTCCACGGCAGACATAATGCGCAGGCGGCGCTGATAGCAGCCGCTGTCGGGCTTGCGCTCGGACTTGACGAAGAAAAGATCCGCGCGGGACTTCTTGCGTTCCGTCCTGCCGATATGAGACAGAACTTTACCTCCGCCGGCGGCATCAATATTATCGAGGATTGCTATAACGCAAGTCCCGAGTCTATGCGCGCGGCGATCGATGTTCTCATACCCGCAGCGGAGCGTCTCGGAGGTATTCCCGCCGCTGTCCTCGGAGATATGGCAGAGCTTGGCGCGGATTCGCCTGCCATGCACCGCGAGGTCGGCAGATATTTTGCCGAGCGCGGCGGCGAGCTTCTCATAGCTTACGGTCCGCGCTCTGCCGAGACCGCACGCGGCGCATCCGAGGCAGGACTTTCACCCGAAAAAATAGTAAGAATACCCGATATAGATGCTCCCGACGCGCCCGAGATAGCGGCTGCGGCGGCAAAGCTGATGCTCGGGAGCAGAGATCTCCTCCTGATAAAGGCGAGCCGTGCCGTAAGAGCTGAAAGGATAGTCGAGGCTCTCGGGAACACGGGAAAAGGGCAAATCAAAAAAGACGAAGCAAAGGCATAACGACAATGAAAACAAGAATGCTTATTGAATTCTTTTCGGTACTCGCAGCGGTTTTTGTGCTTACCGTGCTGATACTGCGTAAGCTCATACCGGCGCTCAAGAGCCGTAAGATCGGTCAGAAGATATACGACATCGGTCCGCGCTGGCACAAGGGCAAGGAGGGAACCCCGATAATGGGCGGAGTAGGTTTCATAATTCCGTCCGTTACGGTATTGGCGGTATTGGCGGCGGTCTATGCCGCTTGCGGCCGCGCCGAGGAACTGATCCCCGCCGCGCTGACCTTAGGTCTTGCGGTGCTGAACGGACTTATAGGCTTCTTTGACGACTATACAAAGCTGATAAAAAAGCAGAACGAGGGCTTCCTCGCGTGGCAGAAATTTTCGCTTCAGCTTATCGCGGCGGGGCTTTACCTCTGGGCGATGAGCGCGGCGGGATGCATAGATACCACTCTTGCCATACCCTTCAGCGATATAAAGCTCGAGCTTGGTATATGGTACTATGTGGTTGCCATCCTGCTGATAACGGGAATGGTGAACGGCGTCAATCTTACAGACGGTATTGACGGACTTTCAAGCAGTGTTACAGCGGTAGTGGGCGCGTTTTTCGCGGTAGCCGCTTTTGCGGCGGAAATGCCCGAGCTTTCCGCGCTTGCCGCTACGGTCATCGGCGGTACGGTCGGATTTTTGATGTATAACTTCTATCCTGCCAAGGTGTTTATGGGAGACACAGGATCGCTTTACCTCGGCGGTATGGTGGTCGGAATGGCATTCATGCTCGGCAGTCCGCTTATAATAATAGTCGCGGGCTTTGTCTATATATGCGAAATCGCATCCGATATACTTCAGGTCGGATATTTCAAACTCACTCACGGCAAAAGGCTTTTCAAAATGGCTCCGATACATCACCATTTTGAAAAATGCGGCTGGAGCGAGGTGAAGATAGTTGCGGTGTTCGCTGCGGTCGCCGCGCTGTTCTGCGTTATTGCGTGGTTCGGCATAAGATAAGACCGAATCGGTTTTTCTGATATAAATTCAAGGGGGGAATCTATATGAAAGCGGGTACATCATCGCGCGCATCGCGCAGACGCGAGCTGGGCGGGCGCGGGCTTCTCCGTGAATATATCGAAACTCCCAATTATGTTGCAGATTCGGAAAGACCGGGCAGACTGTTTGCCCGCGTGCGTCCCGATCCGGTATATCTCGTGCTTTTCCTGATACTGCTCACCGTCGGCACAGTTATGTCCTTCAGCGCAAGCTCGGCATATGCCGAACGGCAGTACGGTGACAGCTTTCACTTTTTCAAGGAGCATCTGCTCCATATGGCTGTCGGAGCCGTTGCGATGGCGGCAATGCTTTTCATAACGCCGACCACCATGAGGTATCTGTCCGTTGCGATGTACGGCGCGGTCATCGTCCTGCTTCTTCTCGTGCTTGCGATGGGAGTCGTCGGCGGCGGCGCACAGCGGTGGATAAATATATTCGGGCTTTTCAACTTTCAGCCCTCCGAGGCGGCAAAAACGGCTGTCATTCTTCTTCTTGCGCTGTATATGAGCCGTCATGAGCGCGAAATCAATTCAAAGGGGCTGAACCGCAACTCGCTGATACACGGTTTTCTCATTCCCGGCGTGATACTGGGCATAATACTTGTGCTCGTAGGACTTGAAAAGCACTTCTCGGGCGTCATCATCATCGGAATGATAGGAGCCGCCATGATGTTTTTCGGCGGCACCAATATGCTCTGGTTTCTGTCGGTCGTTCCCGTGGCGGGCGTCCTCGGCGTTATAATCATGAACACGGAATATGCGCGCAAGAGGATAGACAGCTGGCAGAACCGCGGCGCCGATGCTCTCGGCAGTGACTGGCAGTCCACACAGGGACTCTACGCAATAGGAACGGGAGGGCTTTTCGGCGTCGGACTGGGGCAGTCGAGGCTGAAATACGGTTACGTGTCACAGCCGCAGAACGACTTTGTTTTCACCATCGTATGCGAGGAGCTGGGCTTCTTCGGCGCGACGGCGATTATGCTTCTTTTCCTTGCGCTCACCGCGCGCGGGTTCGTACTCGCGGCGCGTGCATCCGATAAATTCTGTTCACTCGTTATATTCGGACTTTCCTGCAAGCTCGCGCTTCAGGTACTGCTCAACATCGGCGTCGTCAGCGGCGTACTGCCCAATACGGGGATCGCACTTCCGTATTTCAGCACGGGCGGTACGGCAACGATAATGCAGATGTTTGAGGCGGGCATAGTGCTCGGACTTTCACAGTTCTGTACGCAGAAGCGGACATGAGGCAGCTACCGATCTTATTCTGAAAGGATACGACAAAAATGCGCGTACTGATGACAGGCGGCGGTACAGGCGGACATGTGAATCCCGCCATCGCCATTGCGGATACAATAAAAGCACACATCCCCACGGCGGAGATCGCCTTTGTGGGAACAAAGCGCGGAATAGAGAACAAACTGGTTCCCGCCGCAGGCTATAAGCTATATCACGTCGATGTCAGAGGCTTCAGACGCTCGCTCTCGCCTGCCAATATCCGCGCGGCATTTCTGGCGCTGACTTCTCCGATAGCGGCAAAAAAGCTTGTCAGGGAATTCAAGCCGGATGTCGTTGTGGGTACCGGCGGATATGTGAGCTGGCCGCTGATAGTGGCGGCATCCAAGCTCGGAGTTCCCTCGGCGGTCCATGAGTCCAATGCCGTTCCGGGGCTTGCGGTGCGCAGGCTCGTTCCTTACGTTGACAGGATATTCGTGAATTTTGCGGTCACGGGCGAGGCGCTCGGAGCACCGGAAAAGACAATGCACGTCGGCAGTCCGCTGCGTGCGGATTTCGGTATGATCACCCGTGCCGACGCACGCGCCAAGCTGGGGATTCCTCCCGAATGCCGTAAATATATAGTCTCCTTTGGCGGGAGCCTCGGAGCAGAACGCGTGAACGGCGCGATGATAGAGCTTATGCGGGACTATCTTGCGGCGCATCCCGACATATACTGCACGCATGCATGCGGCGCAGGCGGCTATGCCGAAGTGCGCGCGGCGTTTGAAGAGGCGGGACTTGGAAAGTATCGTAATCTTGAACTGGTCGAATATATCTATGACATGCCGGTAAGAATGGCAGCGGCGGATCTTGTTGTGAGCCGCTCGGGCGCCATTACGCTCTCCGAGCTTGCGGCGGCAAAAAAAGCGGCGCTTCTTATACCTTCACCGAACGTGACCGATAATCAGCAGTACAAAAACGCAAAGGTGCTTGCGGACGCCGACGGCGCCGTGCTGATAGAGGAAAAGGATCTCGCTCCCGGGCGCATATGCCGTGAGGTCGCGGCGATACTTGACCGCCCGGCGCGTCAGCATGAGCTTGAAGAAAACATTGCCGCTTTTGCGGTTCCGGATGCCAATGAGATCATTTTCCGTGAGATCGCGGCGCTTGCCGAGAGCGGAGGAGACAAAAAGCAATGAATGTGCAGAATACCGGCAGACCGCAAGGTGCGGTCCCCGTGACAGCCGGGACGGCGCCGGGGGCGGCGCGTCCGGCGGTACGGCGTGTACCGGGCGAGCGTCCCGCTGCGCCGCAGAGCGAGGCGGAGCGCCGCGCCGAAGCGGAACGCCGCCGCATGGCTGCGGCAAGGGAGCATGCCAAAAAACGCGAACGCAGAAGAAAGGCAAAATGGCTGCTGATAGCCGCGCTGTTATGTCTCAGCTGTGTTCTCATATACGTCATATCACGCTTTCTCGGCTCGTTCTTTATCGTAGGCGAGATAAACGTTGAGGGCGAGTCGCCCTATTCCGCGGATGAGCTAATCGCGGCATCGGGGATATCGTGGAACGACAAGCTGTACCGGACAGATAAAAAAGCAGCCGAGGAGAGCATATCGGCAAAGCTGCCGTACATCTCGTCTGTCAGCGTGAAAATAAAATTACCGTCCTTCGTGTACATTACGGTAAGCTCGTACAAGGCTGTAATGTATGCCTGCATAGCCGGGGATTATTACGCGCTGTCCGGCGACATGCGCGTGCTT
>CAUABN010000037.1:0-7857 GCA_958427275.1 uncultured Anaerotruncus sp. | reverse complement strand
AGTCAGTATTTTGCCTACCCATGTGAGAATCTTGCCCGGGCGTAGCGAGAACCACAGCACCGCGGCAAAGAAAAGGAGCGAGAATATCCAGACGAGCCATTTTGCCGTGGTATCGTCTATCATCGGCTTGATACCGACCGAAAATGAGGTCGAAGCACAGCGCGGAATGGCAAAAAACGGTCCTATCGTGAGATAAAGCAGGATGGTGAAGAAGTAGCCGTAGCCGCGTCCGACCCTGCTGCTCATCTGAAAAAGTCCGTCACTGCGGCTCATACCGAGCGCGGCAACGCCGAGAAGCGGAATGCCGACGCCTGTTATAAGAAAGCCTATCACCGCGAGCCATACGTTTGCACCGGCAGACTGTCCCATGAACACCGGGAATATCAGATTTCCCGCGCCGAAAAACAAGCCGAACAGCATACTGCCAACGGCGGCGGTCTCGGGGATCGTAAGTCGTTTTTTCATAATAATACTTACCTTTCGTTGTAACCGCTGTTCTGCAACACTGTTTTCGCGGTAATAAGTAATTTATATTATATTACGGATCTGCAATTTTGTCAACCCCAAATTGCAAAAAACATTTGTGTTGACATAATCGTCGCTTTGGTGTATAATATTATCCGCTCACTCGGAGGGCTGAACATTCAGCAGAAATGGCAAGCCGGATAAGGTGACAGGCTGAGACGCCTGTGCTTATCCGGCTTTTTATGATTTTCACATTACACAAAAAGAAAGGAAGTAAAAAATGGATCTTCTTAAGGACCCGATAAGTACGCTTTACCGCAAGTTTTTAATAAATTCTTTCGGCAGCGCTCTGATAACCAGCATATACGGCCTTGTTGACATGGTAATGGTAGGTCAGTACCACGGACCGGACGGCTCGGCGGCGATGGCAGTGATATCTCCGGTATGGAATATAGTTTACAGCTTCGGACTGTTGATCGGCATAGGCGCATCGGTGCTTTACGCCGTTGCGAGCGGAGCCGACAGCAACAAAAAACGCGCGGACGGTTACTTTACGGCTTCTCTGATATACGGCGGCGTAATATCCGCCGTGCTGTGGATACTGCTTTTTATGCTTGAAGATCCCCTGCTTCGTCTGTTCGGCGCAGATGATCTTCTGCTGCCGCTTTGCCGCCGATATCTGCGCGCGCCTCTGCTCCCCGTCCCGGTATATGTATTCACCGGGGTTCTCTCGGCGTTCCTGCGCAACGATTCGGACCCCGGACTTGCCACCGCATCCGTCATCATAGGCGGCGTCTTCAATATCTTCGGCGATTACTTTTTTGTGTTTACGCTCGATATGGGCATTGAAGGCGCAGGCATAGCCACGGCGCTCGGAGCCTCGATATCCGTACTCATAATGCTTACGCACTTTGCAGGCAAAAGAAGCACCCTGCGCCTAACAATGCCGCAGAATTTTCTTCGCACGGTCGGGGAAATATCCGCAAGCGGATTTTCCTCATTTATCGTTGACGTTGCCATGGGCGTTATGACGATGCTTTTCAACATACAGGTGATGAAGCTGCTCGGCAGTGACGCGCTGGCAGTATACGGCGTGATAGTGACGGTCAGCACATTCGTGCAATGCTGTGCATACGGAATCGGTCAGGCGGCTCAACCGATAATATCCCAGAACTTCGGCGCGGGGCTTGAGGACCGCACGCGCGCCGCGCTGAGATACAGTCTCATCACGTCGGTCATCATGGGCGTGCTCTGGACAGCGATCTCGGAGGCGTTGCCGAACGGCATCATACGCTTGTTCATGACGCCGACAGAGCCGGTGCTTGAGATCGCACCCGCGATAATACGCGTGTATGCCTCGTCGTTTATTCTTTTACCCGTGAACGTTTTTTCCACTTATTATTTTCAGGCTACCATGATGACGCGGCGCTCCGGCATCGTATCCGTAGCGCGCGGCATAGTTATAAGCGGCGCGCTTATTATGCTGCTTCCCCACATCGCCGGTCCCGATTCGATATGGTGGGCAATGCCCCTTACCGAGACGATAGTTTTCATATACGCGCTTGGTGGATTTACCCGCCCCGCGGTACCCGCAAAATGATCTCCGCACCGGACACAAAATTCTTAAACTAAATTCATTTTATCTTATTATTCGAATGGTATAATCCTCTTAAGGAAAATGACTCAACGGAGGATATACCGCGCATGGCAAACTTCACCAAGCAGGCTATAAAGGCATCGTTCATCAAGCTGCTGAACGAGCAGCCGCTCAACAAAATAAGCGTCCGCAGCATAGTTGAGGACTGCGGAATAAACCGGAACTCCTTTTACTATCATTTTCAGGACATTCCGTCCCTCATCGGCGAGATAGTAAAGGAAGAAATCGACGCGCTTGTGGCAAAGTATCCCACGATAAATTCTATCGATGAATGCGTAAGCGTTGCGCTGAAATTCACCCTTGAAAACAAGCGTGCGGTGCTCCATATATACAACTCGGTAAACCGCGACATTTACGAGCGGTATCTCATGCGCATATGCGAGTACGTCATTACGACCTGCCTTGACACCGCATTCGGCAGAGAAGGCGTCAGCGAGCGTGACCGCGCCGCCGCTATACGTTTTCTCAAATGCGAGCTTTTCGGACTGTCATTCGATTGGATCGAAAACGGCATGAAGGACGATGCAATAGAGGAGATAACCTATATAACCTCGCTTTGCCGCGGTCTTTCCGCCGAGCTGATACGCCGTTGCCGCGAACACAACGGAAAATAACACTACCAAAATAGGCAACTCACCGCCCGCTGTCTGATTTTACGGCAGCGGGATTTTTTTGTCCATTGGCAGAAGCCCACGATGCTGATATACTGTGTGCTGTAAAAAGAGCGCACGGAAGGAGGAATTAAAATGCGACTGCGTTCCACCGCGCCGATAAGAACGGCAAAGATCGGGTATATCGTAATGTCGCTCGCGCTTTGCGCGTTCGGCATAATACTCATCGTAATGCCGGATATATCGGCAAAAATACTCGGCATCGTTTGCGGTATAATGATAACCGCCTTCGGATGTGTAAGACTGATAGGATATTTTTCAAAGGATCTTTACCGCCTGGCGTTTCAGTATGATCTGCCGCTCGGGATACTGCTTGTCATACTCGGAGTTGTCATGCTCGCCCGTCCCGGCAGTCTTATGACGTTCGTATGTGTCTCGGTAGGGCTTTACATCCTGACCGACAGTCTGTTCAGGATCCGCATTTCCGCCGAGGCACGAAGATTCGGACTGCGCGAATGGTGGCTGATACTTGCCATGGCGATCATTGCCGCCGTATGCGGGCTTTTGCTGCTCTTCCGCCCGGGTGAGGGTTCAAAACTGCTCGTAACAGTGCTCGGCATTTCGCTGCTTGCCGAGGGCATAATGAGCCTCGCTACCGTTCTGACGGCGGTCAAGATCATACGCCACCAGCAGCCTGACGTTATCGAAGCGGGATGGACCGAGCTGTGATCCGTCCGCGCGCATCATCAAAGAAAGGACATTTGCAAAATGCGTTTTTCAAAAGCAGTAGTTAAATACCGCGTTCCGATCCTGATCCTCGCTCTTCTCCTTATGATACCGTCGGTATTCGGTATGGTGGGCACCCGCATAAACTACGATATGCTTGACTATCTGCCGGATGATATGGACACCGTCATAGGACAGGATGAGCTTATGAAGGATTTCGGCAAGGGTGCGTTCTCTCTGATAATAGTTGAGGATATGCCCGCCAAGGACACCGCACGGCTGTGCGAAAAGCTGGAAAAGGTCGATCATGTTGAAACAGTGCTGTGGTATTCGACGTTGGCTGACGTGAGCATCCCGATGGAGCTGCTGCCGGACGAGATATACAGTGAGTTCAACACCGATCATTCGACAATGCTTGCGGTATTCTTTGACACCTCCACATCCGCCGATGTGACGATGGATGCGATACGCGAGATACGCTCGATAGCGGGAGCGCAGTGCTTTGTCTCCGGAATGTCGGCGCTCGTAACGGACCTGAAGGATCTTTGCGAAGCAGAGGAACCGATATATGTAAGACTTGCGGTGCTGTTTGCCTGTCTCGCCATGCTCCTGTTTCTCGACGGCTGGCTCGTACCGTTCGTATTTCTTGCCTCTATCGGCATGATGATACTCCTCAACCTCGGCACGAACTACTTCTTCGGCGAGATATCCTATATAACCAAGGCACTATCAGCGGTGCTTCAGCTCGCCGTGACCATGGACTATTCCATCTTCCTGTGGCACAGCTATAACGAACAACGCGAAAAGAATGAAGACAAAAACAAGGCGATGGCGGCGGCGATACACGAAACGCTGACGTCGGTCATCGGCAGCTCGGTGACAACCGTCGCAGGCTTTGCAGCACTATGCTTTATGACCTTCACGCTCGGGCGTGACCTCGGTATCGTAATGGCAAAGGGCGTGATACTCGGCGTAATCGGCTGTGTGACGATCCTGCCGTCGATGATACTTGTTTTCGACAAGCCTCTGCGCGCCACAAGGCACCGCTCGCTCATTCTCGATATGACAAAGCTCGCACGCGGCGTCGTAAAGGTCTTCCCCGTATTTCTCGTTGTATTCGCGCTGCTGATCCCGCCTGCGTATTACGGCTACAAAAAGACGAACAGTGAGGTCTACTACGACATGGGTCAGTGTCTGCCCGAAGATATGGAATATGTGATCGCAAACTCCAAGCTTTCCGATGAATTCGATATAGCGTCCACGCACATGGTGCTTGTGGATTCAAAGCTCCCGTCACGATCGGTGCGCAAAATGATCGATGAAATGAATGAAGTTGACGGCGTAAAATACGTGCTGGGGCTTGAATCCGTGCTCGGCTCACGCGTCCCGGAGGAGATACTTCCCGACAGCATACGCAGTATACTGAAAAGCGACAAATGGGAGCTTCTCCTTATAAATTCGGAATACAAGGTGGCAAGCGATAAGGTAAACGCACAGATCGACAGCCTCAACGGTATACTTAAGAAATACGATCCGACCGGAATGCTTATCGGCGAAGCGCCGTGCATGAAGGACATGATCGAAACCACCGACCGCGACTTCAAGGTCGTAAATGCGGTGTCGATAGCGGCAATATTCGTGATAATCGCGCTCGTGGAAAAGAGCATCACCATACCGTTCATACTCATAGCCGTGATCGAGCTTGCAATATTCATAAACCTCGGACTTCCCCACTACCTCGGTCAGTCGTTGCCCTTTATCGCTCCGATATGCATAAGTACGATACAGCTCGGCGCGACGGTAGACTACGCGATACTTATGACGACAAGGTACAAATCCGAGCGCCTTGCCGGGAACGACAAGGAGGCGTCGGTAGTGACCGCGCTCGCGACGTCGATACCATCGATAATTGTATCCGGCATGGGGCTGTTTGCCGCCACCTTCGGAGTTGCGGTGTACTCGGATATAGACATAATAAGCTCCATGTGTATGCTGATGGCGCGCGGAGCCGTAGTAAGCATGCTGTGCGTCATATTCATACTTCCCGCCCTGCTTATGCTTTGTGACCGCGCCGTATGCGCGACAACACTTGACCTGCGCGTTCTGCGCAAAAATAAAAAAGGCAGTAATGCCTGACAGAAAGGATATGCTTCTGAAATGAAAACAAGATCCGCAAAAATAACGGCGCTCGTGATATGCGTCGCAATGCTTGCTGCTGCTGTTGGAATTACCGCATTTGCAGCCAACTCACAGAAAAACGATACGGGAAGTAAATCGCACGATCTGCCCGACCTGATACTCCCCGCCGAGACCGCAGACGTCGAAAAGAACGAGACGGTATATGTCATAGCCGGCGCCGACGGAAGCGTAAAAAAGATAATCGTGAGCGACTGGATAAAAAACAATTCCGGCAGCACGGTCATCAGGGACGATACAGCGCTTAACGATGTGACAAACGTCAAGGGCGACGAAACATACACAATGGCTGACGGCTCACGCGTCTGGAACGCCGAGGGCAACGACATATACTGCCAGGGCAGTACCGACCGCGAGCTGCCGGTAATCATTGCCGTATCCTACAAACTCGACGGAAAGACCGTGAGTGCAGATGAGCTTGCCGGCAAGAGCGGCAGGGTGACCGTGAGATTCGATTATGAAAACAAGCAGTACGAAACCGTTGAGATAGACGGCAAAAAGGAAAAGATATATGTCCCGTTTGTGATGCTCACCGGTATGCTTCTTGACGGCGACAGATTTTCAAACGTTGAGGTAACGAACGGAAAACTCGTGAACGACGGCGACCGCATTGCCGTTGTCGGCATAGCCTTTCCCGGTCTCGGCGACGACCTCGGCATCCCGGCAGACAAATACGAGATCCCCGGCTACGTGGAAATGACCGCAGACGTGAAGGACTTCAAAATGACCAACACGGTTACTGTGGCGGTAGGCGACCTTTTCGGCAGACTGAACACCAACGCTCTCGATACCACCGATATAAACGATGCAATCGGTAAGCTCACAGACTATATGACACAGCTCACGGACGGTGCCGATGCGCTGTACGGCGGTCTCGGCACACTGCTTGAAAGCTCCGGTGAGCTTGCCGCAGGGATAGATAAACTCGCGGCGGGAGCCGAACAGCTGAAAAACGGTGCGGGACAGCTCGCAGACGGTTCGGCACAGCTTGCCGCAGGCGCCGGAGAGCTTGCAGCGGGACTCGGCAAGCTTTCCTCCAACAGCGCGGACCTCAATGCCGGCGCGGCACAGGTGTTTGATTCCCTTCTCGCCGCCGCCAACAGCCAACTTTCGGCGGCGGGCCTTGATGTTCCCGCGCTGACGCGCGACAATTACGGCAAGGTGCTGGCTGGCGTTATCGCCTCGCTTGACGAAGCGTCGGTGCGCGCGCAGGCTGAAGCTGTGGCGCGCGCAACGGTAGAAAAAGCCGTTGAAGCAAAAAAAGTCGAGATAAGTGCTGCCGTCACATCCGCTGTGCGTACCGAAGTATCGGCAAAGGTGACGTCAGCCGTAAGGAGCGGTGTTGAAGACAAGGTGCTGGCTTCGATGGGCATGAGACGCGAGCAGTACGAAGCCGGCATCGCCGCAGGAGCAATATCCGCAGAGCAGCAGGCAGGAATAAACGCGGCGATCGACGCCGCGATGCAGTCGGCTGAAGTGACAGCTCTGACAGAAGCCAACACCGATGCGGAAATGCAGTCAGAAACGATAAAGGCTCTGATAGCGTCCAAAACCGATGAACAGGCGGCGCTCCTCATCGAGCAGAATATGCAGTCGGAGGCAGTCAGATCTCAGGTAAATGCCGCAGTCGAAAAAGCTGTTGCAGGCGCCGCAAGCATAACGGCTCTACACGCTCAACTTGACAGCTACAATGAATTTTACACCGGACTGGCACGCTACACGGCGGGCGTTGACTCGGCAAAAGCGGGAGCCGACAGTCTGAACGACGGCGCCGCTTCCCTCGCGCAGGGCGCCGGGACACTCAAGACCGGTATCGACGAGCTTTGCGAGGGTATACTCACTCTCAAAAACGGCGTACCTGCACTCATAGACGGAGCAGGCGAGCTGCACGACGGTGCCGGAAAACTCTCGGACGGTCTTAAACGCTTCAACGAGGAAGGTGTCGGCAGGATAGTTGACGCGGTAGACGGCGACCTTGCGGGGCTTATGACCCGCATAAAAGCCACTGCGGATGTATCGCGCGATTACCGGACGTTCACCGGACTTTCCGACGGTATGAGCGGTCAGGTAAAGTTCATCTACCGGACCGACAGTATTTCGGAATAAATATATAAAATAATATACTCAATGGGCTGCCGCGCTTACGCGCGGCAGCCCATTGAGTCATTACATTATATTTTATAATTTTTTCAGGCTGATGAG
>CAUABN010000036.1:0-7869 GCA_958427275.1 uncultured Anaerotruncus sp. | reverse complement strand
TGCATCTGCCGCAAAAAAGCGCGGTGCACGGTTTGAAGGCGCAATGGTGTATGCTGTAAGTCCCGCACACAGCAACGGTTTTTTTGCCGGATATGCCGCATTGCTTGAAAAGATGGGTGCGGATTCGGTCTGTGTGATCGACCCCGAACGGGTGCTTACGCCGGATGATACCTCAAAGCTGGTCGCCGCGGTAAAGGGAAGCTGCGGGCTTCCGATTTCGGTAGAGGTCCATACAGTCGGGTGTGCCTGTGCGGCGGCTATGGCGGGCGCCGATGAAATATGCCTGCGCATATCGCGCGATGCGTCGATAAATTTCACGGATATTATAAGTGCGGTCCCCACGGCGCTTTCCGCACGTATGATCGGCAGAGTACTTGAATATTTGCCGGCAGGCGTTGCCGAAAGCGGAGTTGTTGACGAGCGCATGAAAGCCGCCGTCGAACGTGTGCGCGCCGATGCGGGGTATCCGCCTATGGCGTCGCCTGTTGACGGCATTGTCTATGCCCAGGCGGCAGTCGGAACATACGGTGATGTGTACGGTGAGCTACTGCCGGAATTCAAAGCGCTTGTACGCGGAATGTACGGAAGGACACCGATGCCGCCGGCGCCCGAGCTTGTGGCGCTCACCGGCAGAAATGCTCCGATAATGCTCACGCGTCCTGCCGACATGCTTTCGCCGGAGCTTGAGTCACTGCGTTCGGAAGCGGCACAGTACCTTGAACAGGCAGAGGATATTCTCACGTATGCCATGTCTCCGTCCGGCGCCGTCGGCTTTTTTGAATACCGTAAGGCACGTGAATACGGTATAGATGCCGTACATTCGGACCCGAAACTCGGAGTACATGTGATATAACACTCTCGCGGTGCTTCAATATAGCTATATATAAAATTGAACTGCACAAAAAGCGGCGGTGCCGGAAAGCTCGTTCTGAGTTTTCCGGCACCGCCGCTTTCGGTAAAGTGCGCGGACATAACGACCGGCACTCCTGACCGTGTGACTTATTTGCTTTCTTCTTCTTTTTTTATCAGCTTCACAAGTGCGCTCGTGCCGAGACGTGTCGCGCCAAGGGAAATAAAGTCCTCAGCATCGGCAAATGAGCGTATACCGCCCGCCGCTTTTATCTTGAGTCCCTCCGGGATATTGGCTGCAAACAAGGCGATATCTTCACGCGTTGCACCTCCGGTCGAAAATCCGGTTGAGGTTTTAATGTAATCGGCGCCTGCTGATCCTACGATTTTGCACATGCGCCTCTTTTCGTCGTCTGTGAGCAGGCATGTTTCGATTATTACCTTGAGGATATGCTCGCCGCAGGCTGCTTTTACTGAACTTATTTCGTCCTCAACGGCATCAAAGCGTCTGTCCTTCAGCCAGCCGAGGTTTATCACCATATCTATCTCGTTTGCCCCGTTTTTTATTGCGTCGTCGGCTTCAAAGCACTTTGCCGCTGTTGTGTCGTAGCCGAGCGGGAAGCCGACGACAGTGCATATGTTGAGCTTGCCTTCAGTATATTTGTGCGCAAAATCGACGTACGAAGCGGGTATGCAAACCGACGCGGTGTGATATTTAAGACCGTCATCGCATATGGTCTTTATCTGCTCCTCTGTTGCCGTGGGGGCAAGCAGAGTGTGATCCGCATATTTCAGAATTTCATATTTATCCATCATAAAACCTCTTTTCACAGTGTTGTGTATATATATGATAGCACAACGCACAAAAAATATCAAGATAAAATCAAAAAAGTATTGAAAAAAAACTACTCTTCTGATATAATTATTCGTAGTTCAATTCAAGTAACGAAAGGTACGGATCAGATATGAAAGTAAAGAACGATATACATAACCATACCCTTTGGTCGTCGTGCTGTCATGACCCCGAGGCGACTATAGACGCATATGCACGTCGTGCCAAGGAGCTGGGACACACTGTCTTTGGCGTCTCCAACCACCTTTGGGACGAAAAAGTTCCCGGCGCAAGCCCGTGGTATTATAAGCAGATGATAAATTACGGTCTTGAGGGCGCTCGCGCCGAAATGCCGTCGCTTCCTGGCATAAGACTCATGATAGGCACCGAGACCGAATACTGCGGTATGTCCGACACACTCGGAATGCTCGCCGAGACCGCAAAACGCTTTGATTATGTGCTTGTTCCGCACACTCACCTGCATATGAAAAATTTTGTCATTCCCGAAATGGATGACATAAAGGCAAAGCGCGATGAGCTTACCGCAAAGCTCACGGCTTCAATGCCCGAGCTGGGTGCAGACCGCGCACAAAAGATGGTGAACTCCATTCCGCATGCGGAGATCGAAAAGCTCATAGGTGAGCGCAAGGTCGATGTTGTCGGCTATCACGCTGACTTTATGTACCGCAGCTTTATCGGACTCATGAACAACAAGGAATTTCAAAAGCTCGCCGCCACCGTTCCGACGATAATAGCACACACATTCTCACCTTGCGGATTTTCTATCGAAATGCAGAAGACGCTGATCGAGGCGGTACCGGATGAGAGATATCTTGAATGCTTCGGCATTGCTGCAGGAATGGGAGTGGGGATCGAGGTCAATACAGGCGCGTTCAAAATGCCCGGAAACGACTTTGCCGACGAGGCAATGATCCGTGTTATGAAGCTCGCAAAAGCCGCCGGATGTAAATTCACATTCGGTACGGATGCACATTCTCTTGCCGGACTTGACAATATCCGTATGGCAGATCGTATTTCCGAGCTCTGCGATATAAATGAAGATGACCTTATGGATTTCATAAGGGGCTGATATAAATAACGGAACAACGGACTCGGAGGCAGGACGCCGCCGTTTATCGTCCGCGCTTTTTCTGCTCTTAAATAAAACCGTGGCTGTCGCATTTATGCGACAGCCACGGTTTTCAGTGCGAAGCACTGAATGTGAAGTAATTGCTTACAGAGGTGCCGGGGAAGTATGCAAGCAGTATCTGCGTTGCGGTAGCACCTGCCTCGCCGAGGTCGGAGGCGCCGAACTGGCTCATGCCGACGCCGTGTCCCATGCCCTTGCCGACGATGGCAAAGGAGGACGACGATGACGCCTTGCGCGTGGCATGTACCTTCTGAAGCTGATTGACGATCAGAAAGCTGCCGTAGTTTGACACCACAGTGTAGTTTCCGTTGGCATCCGGCTCGGTGGTGACAGGAATCTCAATGTCTCCTCCGATTATCTGCGCTATGCCGTCTCCGGTGTAAATGTTCAAGGTGGAAGACCCGTCCTTCAGCGCTTTGCCGAGGTCGGTGAGGAAGTTGAAGCCTCCCGCATCGGAGTTGATCTTACCGTTTTTGGTCTGCACATAGACCGAACCTGCCGTAGACCCCTGAAGATTGATTATTCTTGTGGACTTCACGTTTTCGTAGGTGTAATCGACAGATCCCTTGCCTATCAATATGTTAGCCGACCATACGTAACCGTAGAGCAGGGAACGTACCGCAGAGCAACGCGTTGCGGAGGCGGTATGACCGTTGGCATCGGTCAGCTTTATCGAATATACATACGGAGACGAGTCGCCGGTAAGCGTGGTCTCAACCTTTACTATATCGGAATTTATCTGTGTTTCGCCGTATTCGCGACAGGCTGTTTTGAGCTGTGAAGCCGAAACCTCACGGAACCACATTCCCGAGCGGTATTCCGAGTATTTTTCCCACGGCGTTGCCTGTGTGCGCAGGTAGCTTGCCACACTGCCGCCCCATACATACCGCGGGTTTACCGACCAGCCGCCGATGCTCGATGAGTAGAGTCCTTCTACAATGTTTGAGCCATATGTCAGCACCTGATCCTTTGTGTCGTATACCGCTTGCGTCACGCGCGGCGTTATCAGCTTTCGCCCGCGGTAATTCTCGCAGTGCGACAGGCTGCACATGTCAAAGCCGTATGACGAATAATGCTTGCCTATGCATATTACCGAGTACGATCTTACCGTTATTGCGAACGCTTTCTGCGTTTCAAGATCCCAGCTCGTGTATATTTCGTTGGGCAGAACGCCCTCGACATATGTGTTCAGCTCGACCATATTGATCTGTACAAGACCGTTGCATTCGGCGCCGATAAAGTGACGGTAGCAGAAAAGCCCGTCATAGATCGTCGAGGTCGCGCTGTCCTGGATGTATGCATAATCACGTCCCTCCTGCTGATATGCGGAAAAGCCGAGATATGAGTGGTCGCCGCCTTCGTATTCGAAAAGAATGCTTTCCATGCTCTCGTCAAGCACGCATACTCCGGTCGCCGAGGGTGATGCGATACGCACAGTTCTATCGGGCATGAGCGCCGAGACAGTCGCGGCTACCTCACCTGCGGCTGTATAGCTCGGGAAGGCGCCTATGCGTATGCTTTTTTCACCGTTTATATACGCGGGGAAACAGTGACCGTACATGGCTTCAAACAGGTCCGCATATTCCCGCAGATCGTCCCAGAGGTCACCTTCGGTGGGGACCTCAACGTGATAACCGCCGATATCCGTCTCGCTTTCGCTTGCCGCGGCTGAGCATGAATTGTATCCTATCTTCAGATTCGTGTCGCACACGGCATACACAGATGCGGTGTTCAGTCGATAGAGCGGAGTGAAATTGCGCTCCGTGCGGGTTATTTCAGTTTCTCCGACCACAAAACCGTAGGGGGAGAGCATTGCAACGGAAAACGGTGCGTCGGCGCCGTATCTTATCCCTATCGCAAGATATGTAGGATCGGTTTTTACGTTTGATCTTATTCTGTACGAGGAAAGCTCTGACGAACCGGCTGAGGCGCTCACAGCGAGCGTTACGCCTGCGAGAAGCACCGTGAACAGCATTGCAATGGCGATCAGACCGGCGGTCGAACGCTTGCTTATCCGCCGCCGCTCATTGCGGTCAGTCATTGGCTCCGGATACATCATCAACGATAATGTATTCCCCCCCGATCATTACATAGGCACCGTCATAGCTTTCGATGCGTATGCCTCTGCCGTCATCGGCGCCGCGCGGTATCAGCAGATTGTGCATCAGCGGCGCATCGGCACCGTTGTAAAGTTCTTCGCCGTTTGTCAGGTCGTTTATGCCCTGAAGCGTTCCCGAGGTGTTGTAGGGAGAAACTATCACGGCATATCCCGAACGTACTATCACGAGAATGCCCTCGTCGGCATTCTTGGCTTTTATGATCTTACCGCTTTCAACAAAGACCGGACGGTACATGACACCGGCTTTGGTCTGAAGCTGTATAAGCGTTTCGGAGAGCGTAGCATACTGGTTCTGCAGCTCGGTGACTGCTCCGCCCTCGCCGGTGAGAGCGTCGATCGATGCCTGAAGCGTATTCATGGCTTTTGTTACCTGAAGATACTTGTTCGAAAGATCGGAGAAGTTTCTTTCAATGTTGTTTTTATCGGCGCGCAGAGTTTCAATACTGCTCTTGATCCCGGTAAGCGAGTCGTTTATGGAGCTTATCTGCTTGGCTATATCGGCGTAGTTCTGCTCAACGCCGGTAAGTCTTCCGCCCAGCTCATCCGCGGCGCTTTTGAGCGCGGCTTCAAGTGCGGCAATACGCTCGTCCTTGGTCTTTCCCGCATCCTCAAGCGCCGTAATGCGCGACATTATCGACTGGTAGGCTTCGGAGCTCATTCCTCCTCCGCCTCCTCCGCCACCGCCAAGCTCAAGCGCGCTAACGCGCGCCGCAAGGCTGTCTATGCGTGATGTGAGCGGCCCCAGCACATAATCCTCAACATACTGCGCAAGTCCGGAGAGCGAGACTACGGGGTCTATGGAGCTGTCGTACACCAAGGAGGCATAGACCGCCAGCGAAGCGGAAAACGCAAATGCAAGCGCCAAAAACAGCGCAGCCGTTTTTTTCAGTTTGTCTGGTATTTTGTTCATTTTAAACACTCCGTTTTGTTAGGGGGAAGCGCGACCTTCTGTCATATGTCGAGCTTTATCTGCATCTTTTCAATGTCCTTTTCCACAAGCAAGACCGGTGTTGCCGGGATCTTTATCTTTTTGTATCCCTTGGTGCTTTCAAACTTATCCGCAAAGTCACGCCACACGCCGGAAATTTTGGCATCGGCACGCAGTGTGATAAGCTGAACTCCGATAGAGGACCGGGTCGCCTTTATCGGTATCAGTGAGGTCGAGATTACTGCCGCACGGTCATTGGAGGTGACTGTAAGAATGTCAAAGGGCTTGTCCTCCTCGAATATTCCCACTATCGGAGAGGCGGAGCTGAACGCGCCGGTGAGCTTGCGGCGGTTGCCCTTGGTCTGGTATACCGACTGCGGTACGCGCAGTCCCTTGCCGTTCTCAAAAATGAATACCATGTTGCGCGCTTCGCTCCAGTCGGCTCCCACCTTCATGAAGATCGGCTTCTCGCCGGTGTCAAAACCGAGCTTGGCGGGAATGAATTCTCCCATCGCCGACGCCTTGCAGGTGTCAAAGTCGCACGCGCGCGCACGATAAAGCTGCCCCTTGTCGGTGAAAAAGAAGAGATCGGTGAGGTTGTCGCCCTCAGCCTCGCTTATTATCGTATCGCCTTCCTTGAGCTTGTGTTCATCGTTGCCTCGCAGAGAAAGCGCCGTGATCTTTTTGAAATATCCCTCCGAGGTGAGGAAGAAGTGCGCCGGGTAGTTTTCTATCTCCTCGACGGGAGCCGTAACGGTTATCTCGTGCTCGTGTATTATCTCCGAGCGACGGGGCTGACCGTATTTCTTCTTTACGTCGCCGAGCTGTGAAGCGATGCATTTTTTGAGTTTGAGCTCGTCAGCAAGCGTCTCTTCGATCGCCGCTATCTGCTTTTGCAGCTCGTCGATGTCCTTTATACGGTTCAGGATATATTCACGGTTGAGGTTGCGCAGCTTGATGTCGGCAATGAACTCAGCTTGCGGTACGTCGATCGAAAAGCCGGCGCAGAGGTTGGGGATTACGTCCGCATCCTTTTCGGTGCCGCGGATTATCTTGATAGCCTTGTCTATGTCAAGCAGTATCCTGCCCAGACCCATAAGGAGATGGAGCTTTTCCTTCTTTTTATCAAGGTCGTAGCGCAGTTCACGCGAATAACATTCAATGCGGTATTTTATCCACTCTTCAAGGATCCGTCTGACGCCCATCTGCTGCGGAATCGAGCCGATGAGTATATTGAAGTTGCATTTGAAGGAATCCTCAAGTGTCGTTGCGCGGAAGAGCTTCGCCATCAGCTGGTCGGGGTCTGTGCCGCGTCTTATGTCTATGGTAAGTCGGAAGCCTGAGAGACCTATCTCGTCGCGTATGTCGGTGATCTCCTTGAATTTACCTTCCTTTATCAGGTCCGTGACCTGCTTGATTATCTGTTCTATCGTTGTGGAGTACGGGATCTCGGATATATCGATGCAGTTTGCCTGCGGATCGTATGTGTATTTCGAACGCAACCGCACCGAGCCGGAGCCGGTCTCAAATATCTCGCGCATTTTGTCACGGTTGTAGATTATCTGACCGCCGCACGCAAAGTCGGGCGCCTTTATTATGTCCATCAGTTTTTCGGTGTCGGTGCGCTGGTTCCGCAGCAACGCTATCGTTCCGTCGCAGATCTCATTGAGATTGAAGGAGCATATATTCGATGCCATACCGACTGCAATGCCCATATTTGGCGTCACAAGCACGTTGGGGAACGTCGTGGGCATGAGCGCCGGCTCCTTCATGGTGCCGTCATAGTTGTCTACCATATCAACGGCGTTCTTTTCTATGCCCGAAAAGATCTCTGATGAAAATTTTTCCAGCCTTGCCTCGGTGTATCGCGGGGCGGAATAGGGTCCCGAGCTGTACTGCTTGCCGAAGCCGCCCTTTGAGTCGATAAACGGGTGAAGAAGCGCCGCGTGGTCGCGCGTCAGACGGACCAACGTCTCATATATAGCATCGTT
>CAUABN010000035.1:0-7972 GCA_958427275.1 uncultured Anaerotruncus sp. | reverse complement strand
CGGTAAATACGAGAACGAATGCACGATGGACGGCGTTCACCCGAACGACCTGGGCTTTACGCTGATGGCTGAGGGCATCGAGTCCGAGATCCGCCGTGCTCTTCGCGTGAGCGGAGTCAGCCTTGACTGAGCCGCGGGACGGCGTGACCTCGGCGGCGCTCGCTTACCTCGGCGACAGCGTGATAGAGGTGCTGGCGCGCGAGCGGCTGGTGCTTGAGGGCATTCCGGATTCCGCGCGGCTGAATGTCGCGGCGGCAAAATATGTACGCGCCACCGCGCAAAGCGCGGCGGCAGAGCGGGTGATGCCGCTGCTTTCCGAGCGCGAGGCGGCGGTATACCGCCGCGCGCGCAACATAGGACACACAAACACCCCGCGCTCGGCAAGCCCTGCCGAGTACCGGCGGGCTACCGGGCTTGAGGCGCTTTTCGGCTGGCTGTGGCTCGGCGGGGAGGCGGATCACGCCCGCGCACGCGAGCTTTTTGACATCGCGTACGGCGAGGACGAAGATAAAGCCGAGAATTGACCGAAAAAGGAGAAAAAATGTCTGAAAATCCCGTAATAGAAATAAAAGTGCGCGACTACGGTACGATGCGCGCCGAGCTTTATCCCAAAAACGCCCCCAAAACGGTGGAGAATTTTCTGGCTCTCGTTGACCGCGGCTTTTTTGACGGACTCATCTTTCACCGCGTTATCAAAAACTTCATGATACAGGGCGGCGGATACGACAGTCAGTTCGAGCCGCGCCGCGCCGACCCGATAAAGGGCGAGTTTGCCGCCAACGGCTGGATGCTCAACACGCAAAAGCACACGCGCGGCACGCTTTCCATGGCGCGCACGTCGGATCCCGATTCCGCCTCGTCCCAGTTCTTTATCATGCACAAGGATGCCCCGCACCTTGACGCGCAGTACGCGGCGTTCGGTCTTGTCACCGAGGGGATTGACGTAGTGGATAAGATCGCCGATGTAAAGACCGGCCGCATGGGATATTTTGCGGACGTGCCGCGCACGCCTGTGGTCATCGAATCGATAAAGAGAGTCTGACCCTCCCGACACACAAAAAACACGAGCGAAAGGAAAAATGAGATGAACAATCCTGTTGATATCACCCCCGAGAACTCGGCGGCAAATGAGCTTGCCAAGCTCACGCGGCGTGCGCAAAGCGCCCGCATGGACATTATCGTGGTCGTCCTGTTTACAGTCGTCAATATCGCGCTGATGCTTTTCGGCAGCCTGACTTACTTTCTCTTTTCGGTAAGTCTGCCGTATTATTTTTGCTATTTTATGTCGCTTTACACCGGACGTATGCCAAAGGAAATTTACGGGAGCGAGTGGGACGGCTTTCAGTTCCTGCCTGACGGATTTTTCTGGTCGGCTGTCGTTGTTTCCGTAGTGGTACTTGCTATGTACGCCGTCTGCTTTTTCGCCTCGCAGAACAAGAAAAAGAATGAGGACGGCAGCGTTACCGTAAGCTACAGCATGGGGTGGCTCATAGCCGCACTGGCGCTTTTTACGATCGACACGCTGATATATATCATAATGATGGCGGTGCTGATCGGATTCCAGATGTCGATGCTTATCGACCTGGCGATACACATTTACGTCATTGTGACGCTCGTCATGGGTGTCATTGCGGCATATAAACTGAAAAAGCTCAATGCATGATCCCGCACTGCGGGATATGCGGAGGGCAGATATGAATTTTTACTTATTTCACCGTTGGGGGAAGCTATGGATCGGCACAAACGTCGCCCGAAAATAAAAATAACACCGGCGCGGGTCATTGCGGCGGGCTTTGCCGCGGCGATACTCATCGGCTCGGGTCTGCTCATGCTTCCCGTAAGCGTGCGCGCCGGAGTCACGCTCAGATATATCGACGCGCTGTATACTTCAACAAGCGCCGTGTGCGTGACCGGACTTATCGCCGTTGACGCCGCGGATACCTTCACCGCGTTCGGTCAGACGGTCATAGCCGTGCTGATACAGATAGGCGGACTCGGCGTTACGTCTGTCGGAGCCGGGATCATCATAGCCACGGGGCGAAGGATGAACCTGCGCGAGAGGAATGTCGTGCGCGAGGCGCTCAATTTTGAATCGGGCAGCGGCGTGCGCCGGCTCGTAAAGAGCATATTTGCGACCACGGTCGTGATAGAGCTTGCCGGGGCTGTGCTCAGCTATCCCGTGTTCGTGCGCGATCACGGCGCGCTGCATGCGGCAGGGATAAGCGTTTTCCATTCGATAGCAGCCTTCAACAACGCGGGCTTTGATATACTCGGCGGCGGGACGAACCTTATCCCGTACCGCGACAGCGTGCTGCTAAACTTTACTACCTGCGCGCTCACCTTTTTCGGTGGCATCGGATTCCTCGTGATACGCGAGGTCGGCGAAAAAAGGTTCAGGTGGAGAAAATTCTCCATGCATACGCGCGTCGTGCTGTCTGTCAGCGCCGTGCTGCTGGCAGCGGGGACCGTTCTGCTTAAAATAAGCGAGGGAGATGCGCTCGGCTGGATGGACGCTGTGCTTTTCAGCTTTTCGGCGCGTACAGCCGGCTTTTCAACGACACCGCTTTCCGGCTTTTCAAATGCGGGACTGTGCGTGCTGAACGTGCTGATGTTCATTGGGGCGTCGCCCGGATCGACCGGAGGCGGCGTTAAAACGAGCACGGTCTTTGCGCTGCTGCTCGGGATAAGGTCTGCCGCCACAAATACGGGCGAGAGCGCGTTCCGGTATTCACTGCCGCGAAGCGTCTTCCGCAAGGCGGCGGTGATAGTGATGATAGGTCTTTCGGTGGTGTTGACGGGAACATTTCTTATCTCGCTCGCCGAGCCGGCGCTCCCGCTGCGCGATGTGCTGACCGAGGTCGTTAGCGCGTTTGCAACGGTGGGACTTTCAACCGGCATCACACCAACGCTCGGTACCGCCGCAAAGCTGATTTCGGTGGCGATAATGTATATGGGCAGACTGGGACCGATGACGATAGTCACGGTATGGTATTTTTCGCTCGGAGAGAGGGTGTCCTACCCCGAGGGCGATCTTGTTATAGGCTGAGAGGAGACTGATATGGCAAAAAAGATCCACAAAAAACAGGAGCGGACGATATACGGCATAGTAGGACTCGGCAGATTCGGATACGCGCTGGCGACCGAGCTGGCGGAGTCGGGCGCCGAGCTGATAGTGCTTGACAACGAGGAGGAAAAGGTGCGCGAAATGCGCGAATATACCGAAAACGCGTTCGTGGTCCACTCGCTCGATAAAAGATCTCTTGCCGAGACGGGGATCGCCAACTGCGATGTTGCCGTTGTATGCATAGGCGAGCAGATGGACGTTTCGATACTCACGACGCTCAACCTCGTCAGCTTCGGCATAAAAAAGGTCATAGCCAAGGCGAAAAGCGCCGAACACGGCGAAATACTTGAAAAGCTCGGAGCCGAGGTGGTATACCCCGAGAGGGATATGGCGCTGAGGCTTGCCACAAGGCTTGAGACGACCAAGGTCCTCGACTATATGCAGCTGAACGAGCAGCTCAATATTTCAAAGCTCGCCGTTCCCGCGGCTATCGTCGGTAAAACGGTCATTGAGGCGAATCTGCGCGGCAGATTCGGCATGAATATAGTCGCGATAGAAAACGGTGGCGACGTCACCGACTTTGTAAAACCCGACTACACCTTCCGCGCAGGCGACGTGCTCATCGTGTCAGGCAAAAAGGACGGTCTGCGCCGCCTCTCGGAGCTTGCGTCAAACTGATACTTAAATATTGAAATAAGGAGAAGAATCATGAGGCTTTCAATGGAAACACTCAACCTCGGGCTTTCCTACGGAATACGTGAGGCGCTCAGAATGATGAAGGAGGCGGGCTTTGATGCCGCCGACCTCACGCTGGATAAGATCAATCCCGACGACGATCTGCTCCACCGTCCGGATATGCGCGAGTTCGCACAGTCGCTGAAGGAATATGCGACTGAGACAGGCATCGGCTTTGCGCAGGCGCACGCACCCTTCAAGGTAGTGTACGGCGACGCGTTCGATACCTCCTGCCCCGCATATGACGATATCGTCCGCGCGCTTGAGCTTTGCGGCATTCTCGGCATCCCGCAGGTGGTGGTCCACGCCATAAAGACCCCGCGCGAGGATATTACCGTCGATTACAAGGAATACAACCGCCGCTATTACCTGTCGCTCCTTCCCTACTGCGAGAAATTCGGCGTGAAGATCGCCGTTGAGAATCTCTTCTGGAAGGATAAGCTGCGCGATTGCTACTACGGCATATTCCCCACGCCGCGTGAGATGACCGAGTTCGTGGATTCTCTCGGCAGCCCGTACTTTGTGGTCTGCTGTGACCTCGGACATGCCGCAATAACCGGACTTGCGCCTGAAATTTACATAAGCGGAATGGAAAACCGCCTGCTCACCTTACTGCACGTTCAGGATACCGATTTCAAGGGCGACCGCCACGTTCTGCCCTACATGGGCAAGCAGGATTGGGACGCCGTCTGCCGCGCGCTTGCCGAAATAGATTACCGCGGCGATTTCTCGTTTGAGATCCTTCATTATATAGATAAATAACCGCCCGAACAGATACCCGCCGCGCTTGAATTTGCGGTAAAGGTAGGGCGCGCGCTCATTGCCCGCGTCGAGGGCTACCGCAAGGCGGTCGCACAGTGAGGCTTTCGGTCGAAACGCGCGAGCCGGCGCTGCGCTACGGCATGCGGCGCGCGCTTGAAATGATAGCGGAGGCGGGCTTTGACGCGGTCGATCTTTCATTTGGTAAGGTCAACCCGAACGACGACCCGCTGCACCGCCCGGACAGAGATGAATTTGCCCTGTCGCTTGCCGCGCACGCGCGCGAACTGGGGATAGGATTCGTTCAGGCGCACGCGCCCTTCCGCGTAAAGTACAGCGATAAATTTGACCGCACAACGCCCGCATATGACGATGTTGTGCGCACGCTTGAATTCGCCGCCGCCGCGGGGATCCCGCGCGTGGTCGTTCATGCGCTCAAAACGCCGCCGGACGAGCTCTCTCTTGACTACCGCGAGATCAGCCGCCGGTATTACCTGTCGCTCGCACCGTATTGCGAAAAACTCGGCGTTGTGATCGCCGTTGAAAATCTTTTCTACCGTGAGGAACGCACAGGTACGTATTACGGGCTTTTTCCCACGCCGCGCATGATGACGGAGTTCGTCCGGTCGCTGAACCGGTCCGCAGACCGGTCATGCTTCTCGGTCTGCTGCGACCTCGGGCATACTGCGGTCACCGGGCTGGCGCCGGAGCAGTATATACGCGGTATGAGCGCCGATCTGCTCGGCTCGCTGCACGTTCAGGATACCGATTTCCTCGGCGACCGTCACACGCTGCCTTACATGGGCAAGCAGGATTGGGACGCCGTCTGCCGCGCGCTGGCGGATATCGGCTACCGTGGGGATTTTTCGTTTGAGCTGCCCAAGTATCTTGCGGCATATCCGGACGAACTGTTGCCTGCGGCGCTTGAATTTGCCGCCGCAACGGGGAGATATCTTATCGAAAAAATAAACCGGATGACCCGGATGGAACAGACGAAGCTGTAAGACACACCCGCCGGAAAAAACGGAAGCCCCGAGACAGCCGCGCATTTGCGCAACTGTCACGGGGCGTTTTATTTTGTCCGGCATATCATCGTTCGGGGGGATGACGCTGAAAGCTCATAGTATCACATCACAGTGCTCCTTTTGTGTGGGGGGAGGTGTCTGCTGTCTTTCGGGCTTGCAGAACCATGATTGCAAACGTACTCATGTATTTCGGCTCGCAGGAAACACACAATTTTATGATATAATTTTGTTAAAACACCGAATCGACCGTAGTTTTCTGCAACTAATAAGGCGAATGCAGCCGGTAACGGCAGAAAGGAGGAACCTCTATGATCGGGTTTGGCAAGGATTTTGAGAAGCAGTGCGGCGAATATTTGGAATATCTCTATCATCTTGCGGAAAAGCGATATAACGATTGCCCGGACATTGATACCCTGGTACAGGATACGCTTACGGCTTTGATCGTAAAAATCAGCCTTGGTAAGAGCGTAGAATATCCAAAAGGCTTTTTGTCGGCAGTTCTCAAAAACAAATACAATGCGTGGCTTCGCGAAAAGTACAGGGCGGAATACGTAGAATACTCTGACGGTGCGAGCAGCGAGACATACAATGAGATCGGGGAAAAAGAAGAATCCTTGCGCAGGACCGAAGAATACGAAGCGGTACGCCGCGAGATCGGACGCCTGATCTGTATTTATCGCGAGGTCATAGTGCGTCATTATGTTCACGGACAAACGATAGAACAGATCGCAAAAGAGCTTGGCATCCCGCGCGGAACGGTATTATCCCGCCTTTCCGCAGCCAGAGATCAGATCAAAGAGGGACTTGAAAATATGGAAAAGTATTCGCATATCAGTTATGAACCAAAAACCGCATCCATTGGTATATGGGGAACCAAAGGGCTTAATGGCGAACCGTTCTCGCTTATGCGTTCGGATCTTGAAGCCAACATCTTGAATCTGGCGTATGAAAATCCCGTTTCCGTGCGCGGTATTGCCGATACAATGGGGATGCCCAGTGCATATATTGAACCGATCATTGACCTTTTGGTCAAAGGTGAGCTGATGGGCAGGACTGCGGGAGGGCTTGTCTATACCCGCTGTTTTGTACAAAAATATGAGAATGCCTTTGGCGATATTCCTGCCCAGGAAAAGCTTGCAGATCAATACGCATCTCGTGTGTGGGAGATCGTCTGGAAGCGCATTAAGCCGCTGACAAAGCGTAATGATTTTGCGGAAATGTCCGACAAGCAAAAAGCAACCATGCTTTTGTTTGTTATGGACCGGATGCTACATGACGTTTTGCGCAAGAGCCGTCCGGAGTCGGAGCATTCTCCCAAACAGCCCCCCGACCGTCCCGATGCAGGCAGATGGTTGGCAACAGTGACAGTATATGAGCACGGTCAAATGCGAGATAATCCATATGATGGCTCCGGTCCCGTATATGTCGGGTACGGCGCCGATAATGACGGCAAATTCGATTGCCAGATGTTCGATTGTCAATCACTTTTCGGGGATGCACATTGGGCTTACAGTCGGTTTAAATACAAATGCTCGCTGCAAAGCATTTTACGGTTCTATGCATCCTTGCTGCCCTGTGACGTCAAAACCGACAATGAGCTTTTATACGAGCTGATCCCCGAATTTGAAAAGCTATGTATATTAAAGCGCGGCGCGGACGGCGAGATCAGATTGGATATTCCTGCATTGCCGTTCACTGAAGCGACCGAATATTGGAATCCCGCCTGTAAAGAGATCGGAAAGGAGCTTTTCGATTTGTTGTCCGATGATCTGCGCAAGCTTTGGGCAAAGACTAAGAACTCTGTCCCCAAGCACGTGGATGAAGCAAAATATTTCGTTCACGCCGGCGCGATGGGGGCGTATGTGAAGGCACAGCTTCTTGCGATCGTTCATAAAGAGCTGTTGCCTTATCCGGTGATCGTCGGCAAAACACCGCTGATCTACATTGCTTACCGGAAGAGGGAAATGTGAATGAAATTTTGGTGTTCAGCGATTATCAATGTTGCACCGATATTTCTGATTTTCTGAAATCGGATTGCCCGGCGGCTGATCTCGCCCCACAATTCGTGCGGCATCTTCCTTATCGCCCCTGTAACCGCACCATTATAACCATCCGCGCCTTGCCGCCGCTTCACTTGCTTCCCGCCGGTGCATAGAAAAACCACAGGCTACACCTGTGGTTTTTCTTTTGCGGTATCACTGCAAAACCGATGCGCACCGCACTTTTTTCAAAATCGAGCCGGGCTGTTTTATTTTTGGATAGACCTCGCCCTTGGTGAAAACAGGAGCTTGCAAGTGGTAGCGACCTTCCGAGTTTGCAGAGCCGTGCTGGTAGCGTTCATCCTTCCTTTCCATAAAAATAAGCCAAACGCTCGGCTGAGTAGCGTTTG
>CAUABN010000034.1:0-7981 GCA_958427275.1 uncultured Anaerotruncus sp. | reverse complement strand
CGACCCGAAGGGCGGGGCGTTGGGCGGTCTTTTTGATCTCACCTCTTACCCGCTCGGATGCCGCCCACTCATAGAGGGCGGAGTGCTTGCGAACGAATGCCTCGCGCTTATGCGTTCGTTTTTTGCCGAAAGGCGGCGTGCCAACGGCAAACCGCGCCGACTGTTGCGGGAATTTTATTCGCAGCATGCCGATGAACTGGCTCCGCTTTTGCTCGGTAAGGTGCTTTGCCGCCGCGACCGGTCGAGCGGCGAGGTGCGGCGCGCGCGAATAACCGAAACAGAATGTTATCTTGGTGAATCCGACACCGCATGTCACGCTCACCGCGGCAAGACCGACCGCACTGCAATGCTTTGGCGGCGCGGAGGAACGGTCTATGTTTACCTGTGCTACGGAATGCACAGCCTTGTGAACTTTGTCAGCGGTCCCGAGGGCGAGCCGGAAGCTGTGCTGATACGCGGCGTTACCGGAGCGGACGGACCGGGAAAACTGACAAAAATGCTGGGGATCGACCGCACGCTGAACGGTCACGATGCGGTATTCTCGGACGAGATATGGATCGAGGATGACGGCACTCCGGTGCCCGAATATACCGCCCTCCCGCGTGTGGGGATTGATTACGCATCCGAGGAGGACCGTATGCGCCCGTGGCGCTTTACCGTCCTTGACCCGGAAAAATAAAAAATCAAAGAAAGGCAGGGAAGCTGTGATGAAAATAAGTCGGAAGCATGCTTGCACTCAGGCATTTATACTTGCACTCGTTTTTGCCGTGAGCGCTGTTTTGCCCTGCTTTGCCGCCGGTACGGCGGATGATACGGCTGATGTATCGGCAAAGTCCGAAGCGCTCGGGGTGATGACGGTCTGCTCATATGATGCCGTCACGCGTACCCTGAAGGTCGCAGGCACGATAAACCATAAGGTGCTCACGGTGTCAAAAAACTGTCGGATAGGGCTGTTTCGCGTGCCTTCATGGCGTACTGCGACAAGCGTTATATCCGAATCCGAGCCTCTGGCGGAGAGCGCCATGTCGATACGCTTTGAGTTTTCGCTCGAATGCGGCAAAGCCGAGGACATCATTTCCCTTTACGCCGTGGCGCTCATCTACCCCGACGGCAGCCGCGCGCTCATTGCCGAACCGGAATTCCCCTCAACGGAGACCGCGAAGCCCCGCAAGACGGGCTTCAAAGGCGTGGGTACGGATTCAGCGGCGCAGATCGCCGAGTCGGGAGCCGGCAGTGTTATTATCGATGTATTCCTCGACCGCCTTGAGGACGGCAGACACAGCGGATATCTTCAGACCGTGGACGGTATGTCCTTTTACTACAACCGCGATTATGTTGATGATCTTGACATGCGTGTAAGGAGCGCGTCGGTGGCAGGCGCGTCGGTCCTTCTGCGCCTGCTGGTATCTCCGGCGGATTCGCCGGACGGACTTCCGTATGCCGCATCGGCTTCATTCGGAGCGGCGTACCGCGGAGTGGTCATTTCCGATGAGGTATCAGCCGTCACCGTATATGCATATCTTTCGTTTCTTTCATCGCGCTACAACGGCAGTGTGCACGGAGAGATCGACGGTCTTGTTCTCGGATTCTGCGCCGATCAGCCCGAAAAATTCAACTTCTGCGCCAGTACCGGTCCCATGTATTATGAGATCTATGCCAGGACGCTTGCGGTAATGGGCATTGCGGCGGGCGCCGGTGTTCGCCTTATAGTTCCGGTGGGAGATGCATGCCGCGCCGACGGGATGCCCTCTTTCCTTGATTTTGCCGTGGGCGTGGGCAAGTATATTTCTACGCATGCCGACCTGGAATTCACCCTGATGGTGGACTCGACCCACAACGCATACCACCTTGACGACAGCTATTTCGACCTTCCCATAGACAGCGGAGACAACACCGCGGCGGTGAGCGAGCCTTCGCAAAAGACGCCCGACCCGGTGCCGCTCACATCGGCGGAGAATGAAGAAAGCAGTGCCGATACCGACCGGAACGACGACGATGAGCGCGAAAAGCTGACCGCCACGACTCCGGCTGACGGCTATTTTGCCGCAGACAATACAACGGCGCTCGTTACGGCGATAGACACGCTGAGCTCCGCATATCCGGCAGTGGACAGAGAGTTTATCTGGTGCTGGACGCCGGGAGAGGACACCTCCGGCAGTGCGCTCAGTGTGCTTTACACCTACAATTATATGGCGCTTACCGCCGCAGGGGCGGCATCGTTTATTTTGCGTACCGACAGTGTGCGCTTCCGCACGGTTGCCCATCTCGTCAAATATATCGATACCGACGCATATGATGCCAATGCCGCATACGCGCTTGAGGTTTTCGGTGCGGATTCGTGGGAAGCGCTTATTCCGGGCTTTTCGGGGATAGGCAGCAGCGGCAGGAGCATCATAGAGACAGCGCTTTCCGATGCAGTGCCCGCGTACACCGGCAGATATACGCTTTGGAACTTCTCATCTACCGCAGGTGCACACGGGTGGTCCGCCGGTCCCGGATGCATTTCACTGCGAAGTGTGTACGACGACGGCGTGGGTTGCCTGAAGGCTGTGCTTGATCACGAAAGCGGCGGAGCATATTCCGATATATGCCGCGTGTGCGATCCCGCAGAGCCGATAAAATACACGCCCATGATGGGCTTTGATCTTTCCTGCACCGGAGGTAACGACGGCGACATTTACGAGGTAAAGATAGCCGTATACAGCGCCGGGACAACGCTGGAAGGTAAAGCTCTGCTCACCGAGGGTGAAAGGCAGACGCTGTATCTTGATGTGTCCGGACTTTCCGGAAGTGGCGGCATTGATGCCGTGCGCATTGCGGCGAGACGTGTATCCGGCGACGGCGAATTCGCCTTGCGCGCATATTCCGTGGGGCTTTACAGCGCCGTGCATTCCGACCGCGAGCTTACAGAGCTGATCGAGGCGGCGCGCGGAGCGGGGAAGTATACTGACACCTCATCCGACAGCGAGGATTACGGAAGGCTCCTTACGGCTGTACTGCTTACTGCCGCATCTCTGGCGTGCGGCGGATATGCCGCAGTGCTTCTTGCGCGCCACGAAAAGCGTCGCACCGACGATAAGGAAAAATAATTATATTTTAAAAATACAGAAGGATAAAACAAATGAAAAACATCGACAGAAATCTTACCATGCTTTGCGATTTTTATGAGCTTACCATGGCAAACGGTTACGAAAAGTGCGGTATGGGCGATATGTACGTGTACTTTGACGTCTTTTACCGCGACAACCCCGACGGCGCCGGATATGCGATCGCCGCAGGTCTTGAGCAGATCATAAACTATATCAACGAGCTGCACTTTGACGATGAGGACATTGAATACCTGCGCGGTAAGGGAATATTTGATGAAAAATTCCTTGAATACCTCAAGACCTTCCGCTTTGAGGGTGACATGTGGGCAGTGCCGGAGGGAACAGTGATATTCCCCGGCGAGCCTATCATCACAGTACGAGCAAAAGCGCCGCAGGCACAGTTTATCGAGACCTATATCCTCATGCAGTTCAACCATCAGTCCTGCATAGCCACAAAGGCAACGCGCATCGTGCGCGCCGCAGACGGAAGAGCGATAAGCGAATTCGGCTCGCGCCGTGCGCAAGGCTCGGACGCCGCTATCCTCGGAGCACGCGCCGCATATATCGGCGGTTGTGCCGGTACAGCCTGCACGATAACGGATGAGGCATACGGTGTACCCGCGACCGGTACCATGGCGCACTCATGGGTACAGATGTTCCCGGACGAATATACCGCGTTCAAAACATACTGTGAGATATATCCGAGCGCCGCAACGCTGCTTGTCGATACCTACAACGTTATCGAGTCCGGTGTGCCGAACGCCATACGCGCCTTCCGCGAGGTGCTCAAGCCGAAGGGAATCACAAAATGCGCCATCCGTATAGACTCCGGAGATATAACCTACCTCACAAAAAAGGTCCGCAAAATGCTCGATGCGGCAGGCTTCCCGCAGTGTAAGATAGTCATTTCCAACTCGCTTGACGAATATATCATCCGTGACATTATACGTCAGGGCGCGTGTGTTGACGCCTTCGGCGTCGGTGAGAGACTTATCACCTCAAAAAGCTCTCCGGTGTTCGGCGGCGTTTATAAGCTCTGCGCGGTCGAGGATCCCGCAAGCGGCGAGATAATTCCCAAGATAAAGCTGAGCGAAAACGCGCAGAAGATCACCACACCTCACTTCAAAAAGGTGTACAGACTTTACAGCCGCGAAAACGGAAAGGCGGAGGCTGACCTTATTTGCCTGCACGATGAAACAGTGGACGACAGCCGGCCGATCGAGATATTTGACCCGCAGTACACATGGAAGCGCAAAATGCTTGAGGATGTGCGCGCAGAGGAGCTGCTCGTACCGATCTTCAAGAGCGGCAAGCAGGTCTACACACTGCCCGCGCTGGAGGATATAAAGCGCCGCTGCTCCGAGCAGCTAGGCACGATGTGGGAAGAGGTGCTGCGCTTTGAAAATCCGCACAACTACTACGTTGACCTTTCGCAGAAGCTCTGGGATATCAAGCACGAGATGATAAGAGGAAACAGATAATTTCAACAGCCACAAAAGTGGGCTGCCGCGCCAAAGCGCGACAGCCCACGTTTGTGGTGTGTATTACTTATTCGTTAGCTTTCTTTCTTGTAAAGAAGCACGCGGAACCGATAACGGCAACTACTGCGAGAGCGGCAACAACTACGTATGCGTTGTCACCGGTCACGGGAGAATCCGGCTCGGTGGTGGGAGGCGTTACGGGGTCGGTAACTTCAGGCTCGGTCGCGGGAGGATCCACAGGCTCGGGGGCGTCGAGGGTGGAGCCGACCTTGAGAGAGGCGAATCCGGCTTTGTCACCCTTGAGAGCGAACAGATTGGAGCCTATCGCCGCATTTGCGGAGGCAATGAAGTTCAGATCAAGATTGCCGCGCATGATCGCCTTGACGTTTGATGCCTCAACGGTCCGCTCGTTGCCCTCAAAGCTGATGACAGCGCCGGTGAGGTCCTGACCGATAACGGCAGAGATCGGAATGCGGTTTCTTACATTGGCATCGGCAACCGCCCATGAAAGGAGAGTGGTCGTATCGTCGTCTGCAAGGTAAATGTTTTCTATCGTGTAGTTTGCAATGTCGTGACCGGAGAGGCTGACTATTGCGAGTATGGCGGTAACACCGTCAAAGGGGATCGCATAAAGCTTGCCGGTTCCGATTGAGTTTTTGATAACGGTTTTGTTCTGGTTGGAGTAGGAAACGAACTCGGAAACGAACTCGCCTGCGTAAATGTCGCCGTTGTTGATACTTCCGTTGATATCAACAAACGTTTCGCCGGTGCCGTAGAGGTAGCCGATGAAGCCGCCGGCTTCAACTCTGCCCTTAATTGTCCCGTTGTTGAGACAGTTGACTATGGAGAAGGAGGGGCCGCCGCCGGAATTGCTTACGTTCGCAACGATACCGCCCGCAACGCCGGAACCGGTGGTCACGCCCTCTTTGTATGCGGAAATGTTGCCGTTGTTGACACATCCCGTGAAGGTAAGGGGAGCGACTGTGGTCTTGTCAAACGCATAGGCAAGTATGCCGCCCGCATGGTTGGGAGCATAAACATCGCCGTTGTTGGTGCAGTTTTCGTAGGTAGCGGACTTTCTTGCGTCGCCGTGGATACCGCCTGCGCGGGATGCGGATGTGATGCTGCCGTCATTGAGGCAGTTGCGGAAGACTATGTTGGCTGTTCCGCTGTATCCGATTATACCGCCGGCAACAAAGTCTGTTGCGGTAATGTTGCCCTTGTTGTAGCAGCTGTCAAACAGGTTGCCCTCATACTGGGACTCACCGCAGATACCGCCGATGGATTCCGGACCGGTCACATCTGCTTCGTTGGTGCAGCCGATGAAGGATGTAAGGGAATTTGCGATCTTGCCGCAGATACCGCCGATGCAGCCGCTGCCGGTGGGAAGCGTGCTGGTCACGGAGGCGCGGTTGAGAATGTTCTCAAATTTGCCGCCCTTTGAGTTCATCGCGACAGAACCGGCATTGCCGCCGGAAACAGTCACCGAGCCTTCAACGGTCAGATTTTTGACTGTACCGTTCATGTTTTCGAACATGGGGGCGGAGACAGTCACGGTCTTGCCGTTGCCGTCAAGGACGCCGAGGAATATGGCGTCGTAGGTGGAATTCAGAGTGATATCGTTGGCAAGATAGTACGTGCCGTCGATAGCCATGCTCATGAATTCGTCTGCGTTTGTGATCGCTGTTCCTTCGGCAGCGGATATGCCGACGACCGAAAGGGAGAGGATCATAATGACGCTGATGAGTAAGGAGAGTGTTTTGCGCATGATTTTACCTCTTTCTTTGGGGTTTATTTTTTTGGCGCCGGTTGCCAGGTCGCCGCTAATAATTATAACGGATAATTCACGTTATGTCAAGTCTTTTGGGCGATTTTGCAAAAAAACAATGCGCATTGCAATGCGATATTTACACAAATTGCGGTGCTTGCGGTTGCACCTCACAAAGGTGGGCTGCCGCGCATTAGCGCGACAGCCCACCTTTGTGGTTTATTATAGTTAGTCGTTTACTTTCTTTCTGGTGAAGAAGCAAGCGGAACCGACAACTGCTACCACTGCGAGAGCAACAACAACGATGTAGGCGTTGTCACCGGTCACGGGAGAATCCGGCTCGGTGGTGGGAGGAGTTACGGGGTCAGTGCCGGGGGTTACAGGGTCGGGAGTCTCTGCGAGAGAGGAACCGACCTTGAGGCTTGCAAACACAACATTGCCGTCCTTGAGAGCGAAGGTGCCGGCGCCGATGGCGGCGTTGGCTTTCGCGATGAGGTCAGCGTCGAGAGCGCCGCGGGTGATAGCCTTGATGTTGGAGGCATCAACGGTTCTCTGGTTGCCTTCGAAGTCGATAACAGCACCTGCAAGATCCTTGCCGATAACGGCGTCGATCGGGATGTTGTTCTTGACGTTGTCCGCGCCGTTGCCGTAGGAGAGATTTACTACGGTGTTGCTGTCGGCGATGAAGAGGTTCTCGAGAACGTACTCATCGATGTTGGCGCTGGAAAGGTTGACTATGGAGAGGCGAGGAGTCTTGCCCTCAACGGTGAGACCGGAGAGCTTACCGTTGCTGATGGAGTTCTTAATGGTGGTGTTCGGGTGGTTGGTGTAGGCTATGAAGCAACCTACCCAGGATGCGGAAGCAAGATCGCCGTTGTTGATGCAGTTGTTGACGATTGCGTATTCGTCGTTGGAGCCGAATACGTAACCGATAAGTCCGCCTGCCTCAAATCCGCCGGTAACATTACCGTTGTTGATGCAGTTTTCAACAGTTACGGGTGCGCCGGTGTTGCCGCTCTTTACGCCCTTGTTGACGTAACCTACGATACCACCTGCAACGCCCGCGCCGTTGCCTTCGATGTAGGCGCTGACGGTGCCGTTGTTGACGGAGTTCTTTACGGTAAGACCGACTGTCGTGCCTGTGTCATAGGAGTGACCTACGATACCGCCCGCTGCAGTGTCTTCGTCGACCTTGGTGGTGTTGGTGAGAGTGATGTTACCGTCGTTGGTGCAGTATTCGATGGTGGCGGACTTTCTGGCGTCACCTATGATACCGCCTGCGCGGTTTGCAGAGGTGATGTCGGCAGCGTTGTAGCAGTTTCTTACGGCGACTGCGCCGCTTCCGTTGTAGCCGAGGATACCGCCGGCGGCATAGCCGTTCTTGCTGCCGTTGGTGTTGACGATAGCGCCCTTGTTGAGGCAGTTCTCAAAAAGGGTATCTACGCAGTAGCAGCATCCTACGATACCGCCTACGGCTCCGGAGCCGGTGATCGCGCCTTCGTTGACGCATCCCACGACCTTACCGGCAATATCCGCGCCGTTGATACGACCGATGATACCGCCGACCTTGCTGTCGTCAGCGCCTACAACGGTAATGGTCGCCTTGTTGGTGACCGTGTCGGCGGTCGTGACACTACCCGCGG
>CAUABN010000033.1:0-8005 GCA_958427275.1 uncultured Anaerotruncus sp. | reverse complement strand
TGAATGCAGAAAGGGCTTCCACATGTTTGAACCTAAATACAAAAGAGTGCTTCTCAAGCTGTCCGGCGAGGCGATATCCGGTAAGGACGGTATCATAGATTTCGACTTTCTTGACCGCATAGCCGCAACGCTTGTTGAAATATCCGCCGCAGGGGTTGAGACCGCAGTCGTTTTCGGTGCGGGCAACATCTGGCGCGGCAGACAGGGCGGCGGTATGAACCGTGTCACCGCCGACCACATGGGCATGCTCGCCACGGTCATAAATGCGCTGGCGGCTTCCGATGCCGTTGAACGCGCCGGAGGCAAGGCGGCTGTATACACCTCGACCGATATGATGCCGTATGCCGAATATTACAGCCCGGAGCGTGCGCTTGCCTCTCTTGCTGAGGGCAGGATTGTCATTTTCGGAGGCGGAACAGGGTGCCCGTATTTCTCTACGGATACAGCCGGAATGCTTCGCGCCATAGAGATAGGCGCAGATGCTTTTCTGCTTGCAAAGAATGTAGACGGAATATACGACAGCGACCCGCGCAAAAATCCCGACGCAAAGCTCTTTGACGAGATCGGTTATTCCGATATGGTAAAACGCGATCTGCACGGCATCGACCTCACCGCATCCGCGATGGGCGCCGAGTTCGGACCGCCCGCCGTGGCATTCAAACTTGAGGATGTTGCCGACATCAAGCGTGCCGTTGAAGGTAAATGCGGCGGCACCGTCATCGTAAGAAAATAAATCAACATATAACATAACACAGGAGGAACTTGATATGAAACTCGATACCAAAGCATATGAGGAGAAAATGAAAAAGTCGATCTCGGCTTTTGAAAGCGATCTTGACGTTATCCGTGCGGGACAGGCAAATCCCCAGCTGGTAAACCGCGTTACATTTGAATATTACGGCGCCCCCACCCCCATAACCAATATGGCAGATGTCAAGGCGTCCGATGCCAAGACCGTCACTATCGCTCCCTACGATCCCTCCACGCTCAAGGCGATGGAAAAGGCGATCCTCGCATCCGATATCGGCATTACGCCCGTAAATGACGGACACGTTATCCGCCTCGTTTTTCCGCAGCCTACCGAGGAAAGACGCAAAGAGCTTGTAAAGCAGGTCCAGAAGCTGGGAGAGGAAGCCAAGGTCGCCGTTCGCAATATACGCCGCGACGCCAACGATGTCTGCAAGAAGATGAAAAAGGATTCTGAGATGACAGAGGACGAGCAGAAGGCGTCCGAGAAGGCGGTCCAGGATCTGACCGACAAGTACATCAAGGTCGTTGACGATGTAGTTGCCAGAAAGTCCAAGGAGATCATGTCCATCTGAGGACATCTCAAATGGCAGAAAAAAATACATCCCCCTCTGCGGTCAAAACCACAGAGGGGCACGGATTGCGCCATATTGCGTTTATAATGGACGGCAACGGAAGATGGGCAAAAAAGCGCGGTCTGCCGCGCAGTGCCGGTCATGTTGCGGGTGCAAAAAAATTCCGTGAGATAATAAATTATTGCGGCGATATCGGCATAGAATGTGTTACGGTGTACGCATTTTCAACCGAAAACTGGTCGCGTCCCGAGGACGAGGTGCGATCGATAATGAAGCTGTTCCGTGATTACCTCAGAGAGTGCGAATCAACGGCGGATAAATACGACATACGTATGCGCTTTCTCGGAGACATATCATGTCTCGGAGAGGAGCTTGAGCGCCGCGCAAACGCGCTTGTGGAGCGGACAAAAAATAATCGCCTGCAGCTCAATATCGCATTGAACTATGGCGGCAGAGCCGAGATCGTCCGCGCCTTCAACCGCCTTGCGGAAGAAGGAAAAACAAATATCACCGAGGCTGATATTTCCGGCGCGCTTTATACTGCCGGACTGCCCGACCCGGATCTTATAGTTCGCACGGGCGGGGAAATGAGACTGTCGAATTTTCTTCTTTGGCAGTCTGCGTACGCGGAATATTATGCGACAGATGTGCTGTGGCCGGATATGACGCCGCGCGACGTTGACCTTGCGGTCGAGGAATTCAATAAAAGAAAGAGAAGATTCGGCGGAGTCTGAGTCTTCGTAACAGACGATGTTAAAAAGAACCATAACCGCGCTTTGTATGGCGGTAGTACTGATACCACTTATGCTTTGGGGAATGGATACGGTGTTTTTTCCGCTTCTGTTCTCCTTCATAGCCGTTGTGGCGGAGTTTGAGCTTCTGCGCTGCTTCGGGCTTTCAAAGAACGTGCTAATATCCGTTCCGCTGTATATTGCGGCGGGCGCCGCGCCCTTTGCCGCCCGGTATCTTGAGCGCGAGATGTTCCTCGGCGGCGCACTTGCGGTAATGGGACTTATCCTGCTTGTAGTGCTGACGGTGTTTACCTTTTCAAAAGGAAAGGTCACGCTTGAGGCTGCGTGCGGCGCCGGAACGGTCGGAAGCTATGTCATACTTGCGTTCATGTCCATCGTACTGCTTTGCGACAGCGGCAGTGCGGGGCATTATATCTGTCTTCTGATATTTATAGGAGCGTGGTCTACCGATATATTCGCATATCTTTGCGGCAGGATATTCGGTAAACACAAGCTGATACCTGCCATAAGTCCCAAAAAGACTGTTGAGGGTTCTCTCGGAGGCATTCTTTTCTGCGCGCTTTCATTCCTCGTTTACGCTCTGGTGCTTGAAAGATATGCAGGTGTAAAGCCGGATTATGTAGTTTTCATCATCGGCGGTATATTTACCTCGGCAGTGGCACAGGCGGGCGACCTTTTGATGTCGGCAATAAAACGCAGCAATGGTATAAAGGATTTCGGCAGGATACTGCCGGGACACGGCGGAATGCTTGACCGTTTTGATTCGGTCATGGCAGTGTCGCTCATATTGCTGCTGCTTGAGTCGTTTTTCGGACTCATGCGCTGAATACCGATGAAATACGGGAAAAACTGAAATGACAATGAAAGAAAAAAAGCTGATCTTGCTTGGCTCCACCGGTTCGGTGGGAACACAGGCGGCGGATGTTGCACGGGCACGGGGGTATTCTGTCCGTGCAATTTGTGCAAAAAGCAATGTGCGCACTGTCGAGGCACAGGTGCGCGAATTCGGTGCTGCGGCTGCCGCAATGTCAGACCCGCACGCGGCTGCGGAGCTGAGGACGGTGCTTGCCGACACTGATGCGAAGGTGTATTCCGGCGTTGACGGTATATGTGAAATGATAGCGGATTCCGATGCCGACACCGCAATAAATTCAATAATAGGATACGCGGGACTTGACCCCACGCTTGCAGTGATAGAAAGCGGCAAGCATCTTGCGCTTGCAAACAAGGAATCGCTTGTCGTTGCCGGAGAGATCGTTATGCGCCGAGCGCGTGAGCGCGGCGTGGATATCGCTCCGGTGGACAGCGAACACTGCGCGATAGACCAGTGCCTTCGCGCAGGCGGGCACGGCGAGATAAAAAGCCTCATAATAACCGCTTCAGGCGGCCCTTTTTACGGTAAAAAAAGAGCGGAGCTTGAGGGCATGACAGCCGCGCAGGCGTTGGCTCATCCCACATGGAGCATGGGGCAGAAGATAACCATCGACAGCGCCACGCTGATGAACAAGGGCTTTGAGCTTATCGAGGCGGCGCACCTTTTCGGTGTGGGAGCCGATAAGATAAGGGTGGTGATCCACCGCGAAAGCATTATACATTCGATGGTGGAATTTGCGGATAACTCGGTGATAGCGCAGCTGTCGGTCCCCGATATGCGGCTTTGCGTGCAGTATGCCCTGAACCGCCCCGTGCGCGACACGGCGGTGATAGACCGGCTCGATCTTTGCCGTATAGGCAAGCTCAGCTTTGCAGAGCCGGATGAGGATACATTCCTGCCCCTGCGGCTCGCACGCGAGGCGCAGATCGCGGGTGGCGCCTCGGCTGCGGTGCTAAACGCCGCAAACGAGATAGCGGTATGGGATTTTCTTGCCGGAAGATGCGGCTTTACCGATATAATAGACACTCTTGCTTACGTCACCGGGGAATTTTCCGCATCGGCGCCGTCCGTTACCGATCTTGTGGGCATAAAGGAAGCTGACGCGGCGGCACGTGAGTGCGCACGCGGTTATTTATCGAAATCGGCGCGCTGAATGCGCGCCCGGGGAGAACAAATGGCAATACTTTATTTTCTTCTTACAATATTTATTTTCGGTATTCTTGTACTGGTGCACGAGGGCGGGCATTTTCTGCTGGCGCGCGCAAACGGTATAGAGGTACAGGAATTCGCAATAGGCATGGGCCCGAAGATACTCAGCCGCGTTTCAAAGAAAAGCGGTATACGGTATTCGCTGCGTCTTTTCCCGATAGGCGGATTTGTCAGCATGACGGGAGAAGATGATGAATCGGATAATCCCGACGCTTTTTGCAACAAAAGCGTGTGGCGCAGGATGCTTACGATCCTTGCGGGACCGCTCACAAATATCCTTGCCGGCATTATCGGCATGCTGATACTTGTGCTTGCAACGGGACAGCTCGGTTCTACGGTCATTGCCGATTTTGCCGATGAAGCCAAAAGTTCGGCGTGGCTCATGGCGGGCGACAAGATCGTGGCGGTAGACGGCGTACCGGTACACACAGGCAACGAGCTTGTGTACGAGATAATGAACAGCGGGTATGAGCCTGTTGATGTTACGGTCGTGCGCGACGGAAAGAAGATAACGCTTGAGGGCGTTGAATTTCCTACATTCACCGAGTCCGAAGCCACCTTCGGCGAGACAGATTTCAAGCTGTATGCCGAGCAAAAAAACGTCGGAACAGTGCTGAAGCATGCGTTTTTCCGTTCGATCTCAACGATAAAGATGATATGGGATTCCATCATTGACATGATACGCGGCAGATACGGTATGGACGCAGTGTCGGGTCCCATCGGCATTACGAATACTGTCGGTACCGTTGTGAAAACGGGCGGATTTCTGAATCTGCTTTACCTGTTCGTCGTGCTTGCGATGAACCTTGGCGTGGTAAATCTTTTGCCGATACCCGCGCTTGACGGCGGCAGATTCGTTTTTCTGCTGATAGAAGGCATTATAGGCAGACCGCTCAACCGCAAGGTAGAGGCATACGTAAACGGGATAGGGCTTTTCATACTCATGGGGCTTATGGTGCTCGTGGCTTTCAAGGACATTCTTACACTTATCAGGAAATAAAATGGAACGTAAAAACACAAAAAGAGTTACCGTCGGCGGTGTGGCGATAGGCGGCGGAAGCCGTATTACCGTTCAGTCTATGACCAACAGACCCGCCGCCGATGCCGAAGGAACCTACGACCAGATAAAAAGGCTTGAACGCGCCGGGTGCGATATCATCCGTATCGCCGTGCCGGACATCGACTCGGCAGAGACGGTAAAATATATAAAGGAAAAGGGTATCGGCATCCCGCTTGTGGCGGACATACATTTTGACTGGCGCATCGCGATCCGCTGCGCCGAGTACGGGGTGGACAAGATCAGGATAAACCCCGGCAACATCGGAGACGCCGAGCGTGTAAAGGCAGTGGCAAAGGCATGCGCCGGACGCGGCATACCCATCCGTATCGGTGTGAACAGCGGCTCGCTTGAAAAGCCTCTGCTTGCAAAGTACGGTTCGCCTACGGCAGAGGCGCTTTATGAGAGCGCCATGGGACATGTACGGTTGCTCAACCGCTTTGACTTTGACGATATCGTGATATCGGTAAAGTCATCTGACGTCCGTGCAACGGTCGAGGCTTACAGATATATTTCGGAGCGTTGCGACTACCCGCTGCATCTCGGGGTGACGGAAGCCGGCGGTAGCCGTATGGGAATCATCAAGAGCGCGGCGGCGTTCGGCGCGCTTATTTCGGAGGGCATAGGAGACACCGTGCGTGTGTCGCTGACCGACGACCCCGAGCGTGAGGTCGAAGCGGGCAGGGATATCCTGCGTGCGCTCGGCTGCGAGGGTCACACCGGGCTTGATGTTGTGAGCTGTCCGACATGCGGACGCACAAAGATCGACCTTTGCGCGCTTGCCGCGGAATTTGACCGTCGCGCAAGAGCCGAAGGGCTTATGTCTCTGCCGATAAAGGTGGCGCTTATGGGCTGCATCGTGAACGGTCCCGGCGAGGCGCGCGAGGCTGATATAGGCATTGCCGGCGGCGCGGGGGAGGCTGTGCTTTTTGAGCACGGAGAAATAGTCGGCAAACTGCCGGAGGACGGAATAATCGACGCGCTTTGCGCGAGGATAAAAGAAAAATATATTACGCTCCCCAAAGAAGGAGAATAAAAGTGCGTACGCTTTGCGAGCTTTTTTCAAAGTACACGCCCGGAGAACGGGAACGGCGTTTTTTTGATGCTGTCAGCGAATATACGGTAAAAAGGCACAAGGAAAGACCGATATTTGAGATATCGGTCAGGCTTGACCGGATATTCGACAAAGATACGATATACAGCGCCGAGGCGGGGATCGCCGGGGCGTATGAGGGCTATATCGTAAAATTCATGCCGTCATATCCGTCGTCCCTGCTGAATAACGATTACATACCCGAGGTGCTTCGCGAGGCTGAGCATGTCGGGTGTGTGGCGCGCGGATTTTTCAGCGGCTGTGAGGCAAAGCTGAGCGATAGCGGTCTTGACATCGCCATTCCGTTTACCGCGAACGGTGTGGGATTTATAAACGACGCCAAAACGCCCGCTGTTATTGAAAATATCATAATGTCCGAATTCGGAGTGAAAGTCCCGGTCGTCATACGCGAACTTGAGGGAGCGCCGCTTATCTATGATGCCTCACGCAATGCAATGTTTGAGGATATGGACAGGCGCAGCGCCGAGGCGGCGCAGAGATACGAATCGGAAAGCCGCAGACGCGCCGCATTGGGAGATGACGGAGGCGGACAGGGCGGGAAGCCCGGCGGAAAGGGTCAGGACGGAGGCGAAGAAGGCGAGGCGGTGCAGCTCAAAAGGATATATTCCGCCTATAACGAGAATGCCGAAGCAACGATCGAGGACGGTATCTGCCGCATAGGTCCGGCGACATTTGACATATCCGCGCCGGATTACATAATAGGCGAGCCGTTTGAGATAGAACCGCAGTCGATATCTCTTCTGCGTTCGGCGCGCCGCAGGGTCTGCATCGTCGGCGAGGTCTGCTCATTCAAGTGTGAGGAGGCGCGCGGAGGCGGCGGAATGTTCATCACATTCGGTATTTTTGACGGCAATGCGACGATAGAGGCGCGTACGCGCCGCCTTGAAGCCGAGGATGCCGCGGAGATATCCGATATCATATTTAACGGTATGATAATTGCCGCCGATGGCGATGTGAGGGTGGATAAAAATTCGCCCGATATACTGTTTTACTATACGAATATCGCAAAAATAAAGCGCCTGCCGCGCGAGGATACCGCCGATGAAAAGCGTGTGGAGCTTCATCTCCATACAAATATGTCGGCAATGGACGCGATAATTTCCCCTGCCGATGCGGTGAATACCGCCAAGCGGTGGGGACACAAGGCTGTCGCCGTCACCGACCACGCAAACGTTCAGGGCTTTCCGGAGGCTATGATCGCCGCCGAAAAGGCGGACATGAAGGTCATTTACGGTCTTGAAGCATACTTTGTAAACGACAGCGCCAGTCCGCTTTTCGGAGAATGGGCGCGCCCGTTTGCCGATGATGTCGTAGTGTTCGATATTGAGACAACGGGTCTTTCGGTCGCGACCTGCCGTATAACCGAAATAGGCGCCGTGAAGATCAGGAACGGCGCTGTTGTTGACCGTTACTCCACATTCGTGAATCCCGGCTGTCACATACCCGAGGAGATCACAAGGCTCACATCGATAACGGATGAGATGGTCGCCGATGCGCCGCCGATCACAGTGGTGCTTCCGGAGTTTCTCGCATTTGTCGGTGACAGCCTGCTCGTCGCCCATAACGCAGGATTCGACACCGGTTTTATCCGCTATGCCGCAAAAGAGCAGGGGATACCGTTTGAAAACCCGTATCTCGATACCGTGGCGCTTTCAAGGTACATAAATACCGACCTTA
>CAUABN010000032.1:0-8118 GCA_958427275.1 uncultured Anaerotruncus sp. | reverse complement strand
TCAATTCCCTTAATCTTGATGCTGCCTATCGCGTAACCGATAAGGCAGATGAAAAACGCTCCGATAAGCACGGCAGGCGTGGAACCGAGCTTGACTAAGTTATTGATGAATTCCATTGTTGTTTTTTTATGCTCCGATATTTATTTTGCTTCGTATCTGGGATTTCCGTGTGTGTATCTGGGGAGAAGTATGGGGGATACCTTGTCGGTAACTATGCCCGCATATGCCATTTCAGCATCGTATTTTGCGATATGGTCAAGAGTAAGCTCGCCGACCTCGGTCTCCTTGGCTGCCTTGGCTGCGTTTACGCCGGCATTTCTGCCGAAAACGATGATGTCAAGCAGCGAGTTGCCCATAAGTCTGTTCTCACCGTGGATGCCGCCGACAGCCTCGCCCGCAACAAACAGGTTCTTTACCGCGCTCTGACCGTCTGCGGTAATCTTTATACCGCCGTTCTGGTAGTGCAGCGTGGGGTAAACAAGGATCGGTACCTTGCGCATATCAATACCGTACTTTGCGTACATACGCATCATAGCGGGAATGCGCTTCTCGATGGTACCCTCGCCGCCCTTGGCTTCGATCATGGGCGTGTCAAGCCATACGCCATAGCCGCCGTCGGGAGTGGGAACGCCCTTATGGCGTGCGCGGCACTCGCGGATGATGGACGCCGCGGCAACATCACGGGTCTCAAGCGGATGCATGAAGGCTTCGCCGTCGCAGTTGACGAGCATAGCGCCGATGGAACGCACCTTTTCGGTAACGAGAGCGCCGAATATCTGAGAAGGATATGCAGCTCCTGTGGGATGGTACTGAAGAGTGTAGGCGTAGATAAGGGGAGCACCGACACGGTAGGCAAGTGCAAGTCCGTCTGCGGTCGCACCGTAGTGGTTGGAGGTCGGGAAGCCCTGATAGTGCATTCTGCCCGCGCCGCCGGTAGCGATGATAACGGTTTTTGCCTTTGCGACGAGCAGCTCATGTGTTTCCATATTCATGAGCACGGCGCCCGCAGCCTTGCCGTCCTTATCAAGGATAAGCTCGATAGCGGAGGTGAAATCCACCACGGGAATCTGGCGGTTCTGTACCTCGTCGCGGAGAACGCGCATTATCTCGGCGCCGGAATAGTCCTTTGCCGCGTGCATTCTCTTGCGGGATGTGCCGCCGCCGTGAGTGGTTATCATGGTGCCGTCAGGCTCCTTGTCAAACATAACGCCAAGGTCGTTGAGCCACTTTACGGCGCCGGGACCTTCGGTAACGAGCTTTTCAAGCAGTTCGGGAATGTTCTTGAAGTGACCGCCGCCCAGCGCGTCAAGGTAGTGGATGGCAGGGGAATCGCCGGGCTTATCGGCAGCCTGGATGCCGCCCTCAGCCATCATGGTATTGGCATCTCCGTGACGGAGCTTGGTAACGATCATTACGTTTGCGCCGTTCTCCTGTGCCATTATCGCCGCTGCGGAGCCTGCTCCGCCGCCGCCGATAATGAGAACGTCAACATCGTAGTCCGGCTTTGCAAGGTCAACGTCGCCCGCCTTGATGCGGCTGTGCGACTGAAGCATTGCGGCAAGCTCTATCGGGACCTTTTCGCCCTTATTGGGGCCGATCTTAAGAGTATCGAATTCGGATTCGATATAGTCGGGGTGGAATTCGTGAAGGAGAGCGTCCTTTTCGTCCGCGGTCATGCGGCGCGGCTCCATGCCGAGTCTTTCGGCGCGGGTCGCTTCCACCTTCTTGATGGATTCAAGCATTTCGGGTGTATACATATTCGGATCCTCCTTATTTCTCGATGACTCTCTGGTTGTAAAGCTCCTTGAGCTCGTCAAGAGGCTTGTTCATCAGCTTTTCGATGAGTTCCTTGAAATCGCCGTGCTCGATCTCCTGAACGCGCTCCTCAAGGTGCGCGCTCTTGGGAGCAAGGTACTTGCCTGTCAGACGGCGGGCAAGCAGACCGACCTGCGGGTGAGTGATACCTGCGGGGCAGCGGGAGGAGCATATGCCGCACATTACGCAGTCAAACGATGCCTCGGCGCACTTTTCAAGCTCGCCGCGCTGTGCGTAGGCTATGTACTGCATTACGTTGAGTCCCTGCGGGCATGCCTTTGTGCAGGCATTGCAGCCGATGCAGCTGTATATCTCGGGGTAGAGCTGCATCATGATCTGTTCCTCGGGCTTTATCTTTTCAATGTCGTAGACCTGCTTTACAAGCGGGAAGAAGGGGAGCGTGGCAACATACATGTTGTCCTCGACCTTTGTCTGACATGCCAGGCATACGCGAAGCTCGCGGTCGCCCTTTATGCGGTATATGGTGGCGCAGGCGCCGCAGAAACCGCAGCGGCAGCCGCAACCGCGCACAAGCTGATAGCCTGCGTATTCCATCGCGCCCATGATAGTCAGGCTTGACGGAACGGAGTATTTCTTACCCATAAGGTAAACATTTACCATGTTATCCATAGTTGTGGTCATTCCTTTCTTGCGTATCCTCTGTGGGACGCTATCAATATTCGGGCGGCAGCTCGTCAAGCTCGGCAAAGCTGAACACGGGTCCGTCCTTGCAGACGTACTTTGAACCTATGTTGCATCTGCCGCACTTGCCGATACCGCATTTCATGCGAAGCTCCATCGTTGTCCACACCTGCTCGGGGCGGAAGCCCTGCTCGTTGAGTCCTGCAAGCGTGAATTTTATCATGATGGGAGGTCCGCACATGACAACGGTCTTGGAGGTGTCGAAGTTCAGTTCCTTTACATAGTTGGGAACAAAACCGACATGTCCGTCCCAGCCCTCCTGCGGGCGGTCGATGGTGAGGTGAACATTGAAACCCGGCTCCTTCATCCACTCGGATGTGATTTCGGGATAGTCCACAAGATCGTCCTTGGAACGTGAGCCGTAAACGATGTCAACGGTGCCGTATTTTTCGCGGTTGTCGCGGATGTAGTTTATGACCGAGCGGAGAGGAGCAAGTCCTATACCGCCGGCAACGAACACAAGGTCCTTGCCCGCGAACTCGGTGTCAACGGGGAAGCCGTTGCCGTAGGGACCGCGGATGGTCAACTCCTGACCCACCTCGATGAGATGGAGCCATGTGGTGAGGCACCCGCATTTCTTGATGCTGAATTCCATATACTCGCGGTTTGTGGGCGACGAGGTTATAGAGAACATCGCCTCGCCCTTGCCGGGGATGGAAAGCATGGCGCACTGGCCGGGGATATGCTCAAAGCACTTTCCTCCGCCGGGAGCGTTTACGCGGAAGGTCTTTACATCGGGGGTATCCCGGCGAATATCGGTAACAACGCCGATATGCGGGAAAAGAAGATTGCGATCCATTACTTTTGCTCCTTTCCCAGTGTCTTGATGACCTTGACTATGTTAAGATGCTGCGGGCACTTTACAACGCATCTGCCGCAGCCGACGCAGGAGAATATGCCCTCATTGTTATCGGGGTAATATACCAGCTTGTGCATGAATCTCTGACGGAAGCGCTCGACCTGTGTAAGTCTGGGCTGACCTGCGGACATGAGCGTGAAGCCGGAGTACATGCAGGAGTCCCAGCAGCGATAACGTTGGATGCCGCTGCCCGTGTCGTAATCGCGTATGTCATAGCACTGGCAGGTGGGGCATACAAAGGTGCAGGTGCCGCAGCCGAGGCACGCCTCGGAAAGCTCTGCCCACTTGGGTGAATTGAAGAGGTCCATCGTCTTGCCCGCTCCGAAGCCCTCGGTGGTGAGGTCGTAAAGCGGAGTTTTTGCAAGATTCTCACGGGCTTCGTTTCTGGCTGCTTCCACGGCGCCGAGGTCGGCGTCCGCCGCGTCCTCAAGAACGCCCAGAGACTCAAGAAGAGCCGCGCCCTTTTCGGTCTTTGCGTCGAGATAGAGGCTGTCGCCGGCAAAAATGCAGGAAATATCGCCCGCAGGCTCGGCGGAGTCTATGCCGAAGGTGTGGCAGAAGCACGAGGTCTCGGGCGTGCCGCAGGCAACGGTGATGACGACGCTCTTTTCGCGGCGCGCCTTGTAGTAGGCATCCGCGGGATCGGAAAGGAACACACGGTCAAGAATACCGAAGCTGGCGGCATCGCAGGCGCGCACACCGAACACGGCAAAGTCACTGCCCGTGCAGCTGTTGTCCACAAGCTCTATCTTTCTGCCGCCCTCTGTTGTCTTCATCGCGTAGAGGTTTTCGCTCTGCGGGAAGAAGAGATCCTTGGGGGATCTTACGGTGTTCAGCGCGTCGGCGGCATACTCGGTCCCCTCGCTCCAGAGCTTATAGGAAACTTCCTTTTCGCCCTTCACGGGGAGGTAAAGCTCGCGAGTTGCGGCAATCGCCGCAAACAGGCGGTCAAGCGCGGAGGTTTTTATCTTTTTCATCTGATCTTCCCTCCTTATTTAAGGTTCGAACCCGGCTCGGCATCGCCCTCGGTGAAGGCGGTGAGAGGTCCGCGTGTCTCGGAATCGGAACCTGCCTGGAAGTCTCCCCACAGGCTGTCGATATCCTTGATGAATTTACGGTTCAGAAGATGGAGCGGAATATGCTCGGGACATACGCGCGAGCACTCGCCGCAGTCGGTGCAGCGTCCGGCAACATGGAAGGCGCGGATGATGTGGAACATATTCTCCTCAAAATCCGTAGTGGGAGCCTTGGACGCGATACCGGAATTGTCGTTGTCGAAAACGCACTTTTCGCAGGTACACACGGGGCATACTTTGCGGCAGGCATTGCAGCGGATGCAGCGGGAAAGCTCACCGCGCCAAAATGCAAATCTCTCGTCGGGCGTCATTGCCTCCAGCTTTTCGACCTCAGCCATGCGGTCGGCGGCGTCGGGATTGTTACCCTCGTCGCAGATCACTTCGTCGTTCACGACGTGTACTCTCTTGCCGTCGGTAAGGCACTTCATGAGCTTTACGTCATTCTTCTTTACGGTCTTGTCGCCGTAAAGGGTGTGCACCGTAAGCTCGTCTCCCTCGCCGTCCTCGACAGAGGTGATACCGCGTATACCCATATCGCGGATCTTGTTTATATCCGCCTTGCCCGAACATCCGATACCGAGAATGTATACCTTCTCGCGCGGCACGCGGTGCTCCTTGAGGAGCATGTTTATGCCGTATGTATCGCAGGGCTTGGCAAGAATAAGCGTTACGCCGTCCTTTTTGCAGGCGTTTATCAGGTATTTGCAGAGGTTTGCGCCGCAGAATTCATCATATATGAAGTTTGCATTGAATTCCTCGGGGGTCTCAAAGACGGCAGGGGTGCGTTCCCAGTCGAACTCGCCGCGCACCCAGCCCAGAACGCGCTGAGCCTTGCCCTCGGAGAGAAGCTCCGCGACCCGGTTCTTTATCAGTTCAGATTTTCCTTGCATCTCAGATCCCTCAACTTTTTATTTTCTCCCAGCTCTGTAATCGTCTTCACAAAGTCATTCATAACGGCGGCAAATCTTACGCCTTCCGCAGCGGAGACCCATTCAACGCGGGTGCGCTCCTTTTCGATGCCGAGGTAGTTGAGCATCGAGAAGAGCAGGGTCATACGGCGGCGGGCATAGTAGTTACCGGTCGAATAGTGGCAGTCGCCGGGGTGGCATCCGCAAAGGATAACGCCGTCGGCGCCGCGCTCGAACGCGCGCATAATGAATATGGGGTTTACGCGGCAGGAGCAGGGTACGCGGATTATTTTTACGTTGGCGGGGTATGAGAGACGGCTCGTTCCCGCAAGGTCGGCTCCCGCATAAGAGCACCAGTTGCAGCAGAACGCAACTATCGTAGGCACAAAGCCCTCGCCGGTCGTTGCGGCTGCGTTTTCTTTTTCATTAACGTTGGTCAGCGACATATAGCATCCACCTCCGCAAGAATTTGTTTATCGGCGAAGCCCTTGAGGTCCATAGCGCCGGACGGGCAGGTAACGGTGCAGGCGCCGCAGCCCTGGCACACAGCCTCGTTGACGACAGCCACGCGGCGATCTACCATCTTGCCCGCGATGCGGAACTGATGCACCTCATAGCTGATAGCGCCGTAGGGGCAGACATTCTGGCACATTGAGCAGCCGTTGCACATCATCTCGTCGGAATGAGCCACGCAGGGGTTGCCGGTGAGCTTATCCTTGGAGAGGAGAGCGATGACCTTTGATGCTGCCGCAGATGCCTGTGCGACGGTCTCGGGAACGTCCTTCGGCCCCTGGCATACGCCGGAGAGGAAGACGCCCGCGGTGGGGCTTTCCACGGGACGCAGCTTTGCGTGCGCCTCGGTAAAGAAATCGTTCGTATCCATGCTTGCGGTAAGCATGGTGGCAATGCGACGTGCGCCCGCCGACGGCTCGATAGCCGCGGCAAGTACCACGAGGTCGGCGTCTATCATGACCTGACGGTTCGCGATAAGATCAACACCCTGGACCTCCAGCTTGTCGCCCTTGCGGGAGACTTTGCCGACATTGCCCTTGATGTAATCAACGCCGTACTGCTCGACCGCGCGGCGGTAGAACTCATCAAAGTTCTTGCCGGGGGTACGTACATCTATGTAGAAGACGTGTACATCGGTATCGGGATATTTCTCGCGTATCATCATCGCATGCTTTGCGGTGTACATACAGCAGATCTTGGAGCAGTAGGTCTTGCCCTTGGAGGCATCGCATCTTGATCCGACGCACTGCACGAAGACGATGGTCTTGGGGTGCTTGCCGTCGGAGGGACGGAGCAGAATGCCCTTGGTGGGACCTGCGGCGTTCATAAGACGCTCAAGCTCAAGCGAGGTGATGACGTCCTTGTTGTCGGCATAGCCCAGCTCGCCGTAGCGGGAGGGATTTATCATATCGAAGCCGGTAGCGACGACGATGGCGCCGTACTGCTTTTCGATCACTTCGTCCTTCTGCTCAAAGTCGATGGCTCCCGCGGAGCATTTCAGCTTGCAAAGACCGCACTTGCCGGTCTTGAAGTGAATGCAAGCTGTGGTGTCGATGACCGGCACCTTCGGGATCGACTGCGCAAAGGGCATATAGATAGCGCCGCGGTTGCAGAGGTTCATATCGAACTCGGAGGGCGACTTGCGTGAGGGACATCCCTCGGTGCAGACGCCGCAGCCGGTGCACTTAGTCGCATCGACAAAGCGGGCTTTCTTTTTGATCTTTACAGTAAAGTTGCCCACAAAGCCCTTTACCGACTCGACCTCGCTGTAAGTGTAAAGACCGATATGCTCGTTCTGCGCCGCATCCACCATCTTAGGTGTGAGGATACACGCCGAGCAGTCAAGCGTCGGGAAGGTCTTGTCGAGCTGAGCCATATGTCCGCCGATGGTCGGCAGCTTTTCAACGATATCCACATCGTATCCGGCATCGGCAATATCAAGCGCCGACTGAATACCTGCGATACCGCCGCCGATGACGAGCGCGCGTTTGGTGACGGGGCTTTCGCCGGCGGTAAGAGGTGCATCAAGCTGAACCTTTGCCACTGCGGTACGGGCAAGCACTATCGCCTTTGCGGTCGCCTCGGTCTTGTCCTTATGTATCCATGAGCAATGCTCGCGGATGTTTGCCACCTCGACCATGTAGGGGTTGAGTCCGGCTCTTGCGGCGGTCTTGCGGAAGGTCGCCTCGTGCATTCTCGGCGAGCAGGAGCATATCACCACGCCGTCAAGGAAGTGATCCTTTATCGCGTTTATGATGAGGGACTGACCTCCCTCGGAACACATGTACTGGTAATCCTGTGCAAATACAACGCCCGGCTCGCTTTTCATAGCCTCAGCAACCGCGTGAACATCAACGGTCGCGGCGATGTTTGATCCGCACCAGCATACAAATACGCCTATTCTGTGCATTTTCTGTTCTCCTTAGCCCTTGTATTTTCTGAACGCGCTGACTATCGCCTGCTGCGGCAGCTCGGGGTCAAGAAGCGCGGGGATATCGTCGTCGTGCAGGTGGTTCTGACCCTGACGGCGGACCATCAGCGCACGCGCCGCCTCGATCAGCTTTGCCGGCTCAACGCCGCGCGGACATCTTTCCACGCAGGCAAAGCAGGTAAGGCATTTCCATACCGACCCGGAGGCAAACAGCTTATCCGTCTCGCCGTGCTCGACCATATATACGAACTGGTGCGGATGGTATTCCATCTCGCCGTAGGCAGGGCATGTGGCGGAGCATTTGCCGCACTTCAT
>CAUABN010000031.1:0-8134 GCA_958427275.1 uncultured Anaerotruncus sp. | reverse complement strand
AAGTGCAGGATGATGCGTTTACCGCGCCACACCGCGGGGATATCGACCGCGCGTTTATACCACACTGAAGCTATAAAATCTCTGTTTCCAATGCCGGAGAGCCGGCTTTCGGGACAAAAAGGAACATTTATTTTACCGTTTAAGGTATAATCGTTGGCATAAAATCCACGCTCCATGCCGCTTTGGGCGTTGTCGGCTTCAAACTGCCACACACCGTTAAGGCATAGCCAATCCTTACGCACGAGCTGGGGGCGCGGGTATTCGTTTCTGGGAACCGTCATATCATTGGTCTCCTTTTGCTTTCAAGTTAATTTTCACAAGCGTGGATTGTTCAAGGCAGATGCAGTACAGCCTTGAGGCAATCCGATATTTATTATAACATATTATTTGCAAAGGTCAACGGTTTTCGGCAAAAATCGCAGAAAAAATGCCGTCGTCAGTCGCGCGGTTAAAAAAGTATTTGCGGCATAAAAATTTGTGTTTTTGCTATTGAAACGGTGGTTTTTTTCTGATATAATATTCAGCAATACATAAAGTAAGGAAGTGTATACTTATGAGCACACTCGGAAATATTCTCTGGTTCATATTCGGCGGACTTGCGGGCGGACTCGGCTACGTGCTTGCGGGATGTCTCTGGTGCATCACCATAATCGGGATACCGGTCGGCGTACAGTGCTTCAAGCTTGCGGGAGTCGCGTTTTTCCCCTTCGGAAAGCAGATAAACTACGGCGGAGGAGGCTTTTCCTTTATCGTGAACATCCTCTGGATAGTTCTTTTCGGCTGGGAAATGGCAATAGGCTATCTTGTCCTCGGACTTCTCTGGTGTATCACGATAGTCGGCATTCCCGTAGGTAAGCAATGCTTCAAGCTGGCTAAGCTCTCGCTCATGCCCTTCGGCACAACGATATCATGACCGATACAATTGCAAAGGAAGGAACAGTCGTAAAAATGGAAAGATACAGCTTTATACCGTTTGAGCAGGTCGATCTTGCCGACGGTTTTTGGCGCGACAGATACGAAATCAACCGTACGGTATCAATTGAAAACGTAAAAAAACGCTTTGAGGAGACCGGGCGCATGGATGCGCTCAGATTCAATTTTCTCAAAACAGGCAAGCGCCCGCATGTTTTTTATGATTCGGACGTTGCAAAATGGATGGAAGCAGTAGCATACCTTTACTCAAAGGACCGCGACTCTATGCGCGACAACATAGCGCTTTGCGAGGAGCTTATCGACTGTATGGAGCGCGCGCAACGTCCGGACGGATATCTCAATTCAGCGCACCAGCAGCTGACTCCGGAGGGCATTTTCATGCACCGTAGCGAGCATGAGCTTTATTGCGCCGGACATCTCATAGAAGCGGCGATAGCATATCATAAAGCCACGGGCAGGGCGCGTTTTCTGCGCATAATGGAGCGTTACTGCGACTGCATAGAACGCGCATTCATTACCGAAAAGACAGCCGCCTTCACAACTCCGGGTCACGAGGAAATAGAGCTTGCCCTTATAAAGCTCTACCGCCATACCGGGAAGCGCAAATATCTTGACATGGCGCGCTTCTTCCTTGAGAACCGCGGCAAAGCCGAAAACGAAAAATATGCACAGGACGATAACCCGCGCGGCTGTCAGGACGACGTTGATATTTACAACTTGCGTGAGGCGAACGGGCACTGTGTGCGTGCGCTTTACTATTACAGCGGGATCGCCGATCTTACCGCCGAGACAGGCGATGAGCGTCTGCTTGCGAACCTGCGTTCGGTGTTTGACGACATAACCGGACACAAAATGTATATAACCGGCGGGGTCGGCTCCGCGTACCGCGGAGAAGCATTCACGGTGGCGTATGATCTGCCGAATTTCATGGCATATACGGAAAGCTGCGCAGCTCTTGCGATGGTCTTCTTCTGCACGCGTATGCGTGAGCTTGACAGCGATGTGCGCTTCTCGCACACAGTTGAGCGCGTGCTTTTCAACGCCGCGCTTTCCTCTACCTCGCTTGACGGCCGGTCATTTTTCTACACAAATCCGCTTGAAATAGCGCTTGAGCAGTACGGCCGCGAGGTTGGACTGCCCGAAAAAAAGCGCGAGCGTTTGCCCGCGCCTGAGCGCGTCGAGGTCTTCAGCTGCTCCTGCTGTCCGCCCAACATCAATCGCTTCTTTTCGGAATTCGGCGGCTACATCTGCCTCTCCGAGGATGGACATCTGACGGTGGACCAGTACATTCCCTCCGTGATACACAGCGATCTCGGCACTGTAATCATTTCAGGTGAATACACTGCCGACGGAAAAATGACGATAGCTTCCGAGGACTACCGCGCGGGCGTAATTGCCCTGCGCGTTCCGGAATGGTGCCGCCGTGCTCCCGTATACCGGCTCAACGGTTCCGCGATAACACCCGACGTGCATAACGGATATGCATACTTCAACGTCGGCAGGTGCTTTACCGTTGAAGCGGACTTCCCTATCGAAGCGGCGTTTGTCGCTGCCGATCCTATGGTACGCGCCGATGCGGGGCGCATAGCGCTAACACGCGGACCGGTGGTATACTGCATAGAAGGCGTTGACAACGGCACGAGACTGAACCGGATATCCGTCGATCCCGCGTCCGCGGCGTCCGCCGTGATCGGCGACGGCGACTTCTGCGGGGTACCCGACATCACGCTCCCCGCGTTCCGTGACACCGCAAAGGCGGAAGGACTTTACGTATCCGCCGACGCGATAGAAAAAGAGCCGATAAGCGCAAGATTTATTCCCTACTTTGCCTTTGCCAACCGCGGCAAAAGCGATATGCAGGTGTGGATCCGCCGGGCATAAAATAGTACAAAAATATGGGGCTGTTAAAAAAATCGATTTTTTAACAGCCCACGGGAAATGGCGGTCAGGATTCCGGCATTTTTAATGCGATCTTGGTCGGTTTTGACCGCAGTATCTGTTTTTTCGATTTTTTTGCGGCAAAACGGCGGTGTTCAGCCGCCGAGACCAATGTCGTCGGGTTGTTAAAAAACTCACGTTGAGTTTTTTAACAACCCGTCTTTTCTTCCGTAATATCCCGCCAATACGCACTGCTCTATCACCGATATCATCATATCCACGGGATCGCGGCAGTCGTCTTTGAGCCATTCCCCCACGACAGCCGATATTCCGTTGAGATAATACGCCATCATGTATTCGCGACGGTCGGCGGGCACACCAAAGCGCGAAAGTATCGGGTCTATTATGCCGCGAATCATATTCAGCGTTCCGTGCGTATCAACTGCATCCGGCATCCGCATTGCCACCGCATAAACGCGGCGGTTCTGCTTTACAAATTCAAGATACGGCGCAAGGTACTCCGGCGTAATGAACAAAAGCTCGTCGGTCCCCGCAGTGACGATGCGCGAGCCGATATCGCTGTGCTCGCGTCCGAAGCACTCCCAAAACTTTTTCTGCAGAGCGCCGACGCTTTCATCAAGCAATTCGCGCGTATTTTCGTAGTGTGAAGGTAAAAGGTCGAACGGTTTACTCCCGCCGCCTCGCATATCTCCCTTACGGTTATAAATTCGAAATCCTTTTTTTCAAGCAGCGCGAGCAAAGCCTCATCCATGCGCGCGGCAGTATTGAAGTATTTGCTTTCGTTCCTGTTCATGCCCATTGCAGCAGCCTCCTGCGTCAGCGCGGTTTTACCGGCTGTTTCCTTCATTACGTATCTTTTTTGAATATACGGACATCCGCACCGAAAATATTATCACAAGCACAAACACACCTGCACCGGTCAGGGCGTTCATCATAAACCTGTATTCGATATCATCCGGCGAAAAGCGCGCAAGGAGCGCAGTCTGAAGTCCGAGCAGTGACATTGACGCGGAAATGCAGTCTATCATTTTTGCGCCGTGAACAAGCGCGCCGGTCCCGGCGCGCGTTCCGACAAAGTTTATTATCGAAACGACTGCGGTATAAAAAGTGTGGAGCGCCGAAAGATATATCATCGAACCGGGGTAATTGTATGAGCTGTTTTTCATCACCATCCGGAATATCATCACACCCATAGGCACATTGAGCAACAGCACAAGACGCGATATCTTTTCCATGCACCGGCGCTCATACTCCGTGCGGTCACTGCGTCCCGCCGCACGGCGGAAGCATACCGCAACGCATGCTTTTAATGCGGCAAGCGCAGCATAGTAAAACCATACCGACGACAGCCGCAGACCGGTAAAAAATCTGAACGCCGCATATACGGCGTTGGCGGCGATGCCGCGAAGCATCACCGCGCTACGGCGGAAATCCCCGTCGCACGCCATTCGCCGCGCCGTTTCGGTACTGCCGAGCTTGCGGACAAGTCTGCTTTCACGCACAGACGTGCGCAAGTGCGCTATCGCGTCGGGAAGCCCCACGCACAGCGCAGTGAGCGAATATGCCGCCAAGGGGTACACCGTGCACGCAATCCACGATGAGCTGTCCCCCAACCAAAGAAAGTAAAACGCAAGCGGGAACGACACAAGCGACAGCACCGCGGGCAGCCACGGCGCGGGATGCAATATGCGGTATGCGGCACGCCGCCACACCTCGCGGTCCAAGGCTTACTTTTCCTCGCTTATCTCGCGCGCCAGCTCGATTATCTCGTAAGCGTATTTCTGCTTGCCGCGCGCAAGTATTTTGAGGTATATCGGAAAATCAGCGCCCATTCCCGCCATGCCGAGGATACCGACTGCTATACCCGCTATCATCATTGCCATACTGCCGTCGCCTATGACCTTCATTGAAAGGCACATACCGCCACCGAATACGAGGGCGGAAACGATCCCGAGCGTATAGGTGAAAACCGTTGCCGGCAACTTTGCTTTGGCGTCGAGTTTACGAAGCGCCACGACCTTTGAGGTCTTTTTGGGGGCGTACTCATTTGCAAGCTGTTCTGCGTAGATCTTATCTGTGTTCATGTTCTGATCCTCCCTTTTTTCTCTGTGCCATAATGATACACCTGAAAAAGGTCGGACGGAACAACAAAAAGACGCTTTTTTGTCTATTTGAATATTAAACCCTAACGCCAAAAAATAAATCACGCGGATGCAATATTATTATACCACCGGACTGTACGGCGCGCAATCATTTTTACTGCTCATATGTTGCATTTTTCCGCATTATGCGGTATAATTGAGCCGTAAGATCAAAAAACATGGGAGAGCATCATGGAATACATTCTGATAACCGGCGCGTACGGCGGAATGGGCAACGCCGCCACGCGTCTGCTTGCCGGGCAGGGATACGGCATATTTGCGCTTGACAGGCAGGTGGGAGCGCCGGGAGAAAACATTATACCGATAGAAGCAGACATTACGGACGAGGAAAGCATCGCCCGCGCCGCCCGACAGGTGCGCGAGGTAACCGACCGTCTTTTTGCAGTGATACATTTTGCCGGGATATACATGCTTGACTCGCTTGCTGAAATGGACAGCGCGGAGTTCCGCCGCATATTCGATATCAATGTAGAGGGAGCCTTTCTTGTAAACAAAGCCTTTATACCGTTTCTCGGCAACGGCAGTCGCATTATTATAACGACGAGCGAGCTGGCGCCGCTCGATCCGCTCCCCTTCACCGGCATTTATGCCGTAACAAAAGGTGCGCTCGACAAATATGCGTATTCGTTGAGGATGGAGCTGCAGCTTTTCGGGATCACGGTCTCGGTCATCCGCGCAGGCGCGGTGAAAACGGGAATGCTCGGCGCTTCAACCGATGCGCTTGACCGCTTTTGTCAAAGGACCCGGCTGTACCGTTACAATTCCGAGCGATTTCACCGCATCGTTGACAGCGTGGAAGCCAAATGCATTCCGCCGGAGCGGATGGCAGGCAAAGCGGCGGCTATATTGAAAAAGAAAAAGCCCGCATTTGCATACAGCATAAACCGCAACCCGCTGTTGCTCATGCTGAACGCCCTGCCTCAAAGAATGCAGCTGTGGATAATACGCCGGGTGCTCAAATGATCGCAAAGCGGCAAGGTAAAAAATAAACGAGGTATCTTAAAATGACCGAAATTATCGCGCGGCGCGAATTTTCGCCGCTCTACATAGGACTTGACATTGCTTTCCTCTTGCTTTTTGCGGGACTTTTACTCATGAAAAAGAAATACATGACCGTGCTCGTCGGCTCTCTTGCGGGCTTGCTTTACATGCTCGTGGACTTCGGCATTTTTCACCTTGTATGTCATTCGCGCAGTATATCGGACGGGCACAGTCTTTTCTGGGTGCTTCTCTGGATGTCGATGAGTTACGGTTTTACGAATTTTGCATGGATATGGCTGTGGATGTCAAAGGACCGGCATTTGTTTGAATGGTCGTTCCTCATACTTCTTTGGTGGTTCGTCTGTCCGGAGCTTACAAAAACCTTTGCGCCCGACGGCATGACCAACATAGTAATACAGCGAACGACCGGCGAATATCACGGCTACATGGCGCTGATACTGCTCGTCGGCTACCTCGGACTTATCGTGTGGAACCTGCGCGTCTGTGACCGGCGCTGGCGGATAAACATACCGTGGCTGCTTGCCATAGGGATACTTGTACAGTTCGGCTGGGAAGCGGGACTGCTCATAGGCGGAATACGTTCGGCAGGCTTTGCCACGCTCGGCGAAAAGCTGCGTCCGCTCATCGTCAATTCCCTGCTTGAGACAAATCTCGGGATGCCGTATATTTACCTGATATTTACCGCATATACGGCAAAATTCACCGAAGATATGAAACGCCGCGCAGATAAACTTTCACTCACCGCACGTATACGCGAAAACAATGCGGAAAAAGTAAAATAATTTTCAAAATACGGCTGCTGCAAAATGTGCAGCAGCCGTAAGTTTATATTTATTTTTTTTGATTGTATTGCAAAGACTGTCTGTACTGTTCCGCTTCCGGGATGTCAATCCACTCAACGGTTTTATCGAAATTTTTACGCACAACTTCCTTTATTTCATCCAAACTTACTCTGAAAAATTCTCTGCGAGGATTTACCTTATTAATTTTTCTGTCTTCAAATGCAGTGTGAAGAGCGCTTTCAAGTTTAGGCGCGTCTTCTGTAAAGATCATTGCGTGAATATCAAAATCAAATGGCACCGATGCGTCTCCCAACTCATCAACGCGCTCAGTGGGATCAAGCCTGCGTGTCATTCCGATTTTATAAACGTTTTCACCGAATGCGCCTACATTACTGATGATATAAACATATCCGGCACGCTTATTTGCTTCCCGGTAATCCACATCTTCAATTGCCTTTTCGGTATCTGACAACTCATTTTCCAGTTCAGCTTTTTTATTGAGCAAATCTTCCGTTTCGCCATTCTTATCTATTTGTTGTCTCAACGCTTCGAGCGCATTTTGATAATGCGCTTTTTCCTTTTGCAGCCGCTTGCGCGCCTCCTCCATTTCCTTTTGCGCCTTTGCTTCCTCGCGTTGCTGGGCTTTGAGTTCTTTTATTCTGTCTTTTTCTTCTTGCTTTTTCTGCTGAAAATCCAATGCCAATTTTACTTCTTCGATTTTCAGTTCTATGTACTGATTGGTTATGGATATTTCCATTATTTGACCAAGTTTTGAAATCTGGCTGCTCGTGGAATAAATACGCTCGATGGATTTATCTAAATTTGATATTCTGACTCCTTCTACAATGTTATCACATTCAACATTAAATGCGCGTAGCAACAGCTTCTGCATATCCTTAACCATCTTTTTGCCTTTAACAGCATTTCCATTTACTGTCCAGTGCGGAGCTGCATCACAAGCCAAGCCATCGCGAATCATTTCTTTTTGTTTTTGGCGCACTTCCGTCAGCTTATTCTTATACAAATCGGAATTTGCAAAAGCATATGTTGGTGTGTATATTCCGTATTCCTGAGCATAAATCTCATTTTCAAGACCGTATACCTGCTTTTGTTTTTCAGCAATTTCATGATCAAGTTCTGCGATTTCATCATTTTTGAGATTGATTTTTTCGCTGCATTCCTGAATTGCTTGTTCAAGACTGTTTTTTCTATCATTCAGTTGTCTAATTTGCTCATTAAGAACATCAATCTGTTGCTGCTCCGGTAGCAAGAGTCCTTGCAAGCGTTCGATTTCTTTTTTCAGTTCCTTTTTTCTCGGTCCAAACAGCCCCATTATAAATTGTCCGCCTTTTGATT
>CAUABN010000030.1:0-8140 GCA_958427275.1 uncultured Anaerotruncus sp. | reverse complement strand
TGTTTCCGGCTTCCGCTCCTATGCCGCCGAAAACCATGCCCGCTATTGCCGCCGCGTAAAGCACTATCATGATAATGAGCACTGCCATGCCGTTCTTTTTGCTTTTATAAATTTTTTCTTTCATGATGATGAGTTCCTTTCCGTTGTTCTATGTGGTATCATTATGATATCACAAAAATATCTCCGTGTCAATAGGGAAATGAAAAAAACAACCGCAGGTTTACAAAAAAACGGGTGTTTTATACCGCGGCGCACTTGTTATTTCTTATACTTGGTGATATAATTATCTATGGAAATAAAAGCACGTTTCAAATCTTGAAATAACGGAGGTCACAAAATGCTTGATCCTTTTGTTTTTGACAAAAAAGGACTCTTCCTGCCCGGCGCCGATACAACGGTGCGCGTGCAGAGGAGCCGCAACCGCCGCATAGTTCTGCTTGGCGGTAATATCGTAGGCAACCAGCGCTCCGAATCGTCCGGAGTCTCGGCGCGTGTGCGCCGAGGCGGAATGTACGGCTTTTCATCGGTAGCCGGATGCACGCCGGATGCTGTTGACGCGGTCATACGCGCTGCGGGAGAGAACGCCGCGTTCATGGATGAGCGCCTGCGCCGCGGTAAGCCCGCGCTGGCTCCCATGCCCTCGGGCATGATCACCGAGTACAGCGATGCCGCCGATCCGGAGCAGAAATTCTACATTGAATTTGCCCGCACCCTAGATGCGTACATCGTGAAAAAGTTCCCCGATCTTGCGAGCCGCAATATCGTTCTTTTCAATGAATGCATTGAAAAGGTGATCGCAACGTCCGACTGTGCCGACGGTCACGTGGGAATGAACCGCAGCTATATGTATGTTATCATGTCCGCAATGACTCCCGCAGGTGTCACCGTTGAGCATACCGGTATATTTGGCGGTTGGGGGGATTTTGAAAGTCAGTTCCACTCGCCCGAGGAGTTTTATCCCGAGCTTGACAAGCTGCATGAGGAGATCATGAAAAAGAGAGAGGGCGTATACGCAGAGGCGGGCGTGAAGACCTGCATACTTGCCGGCGAGCTATCCGGAATGCTGGCGCACGAGGCTGTCGGTCATACCGTTGAGGCGGATATGGTCATGGGCGGCTCTGTCGCCGCTCACCTTATGGGCAAGCAAGTGGCAAGCGAGCTTGTGTCGATGGTGGACTATGCTCACACCGCATTCGGCAAGCCCGCGCCGCTGCCGGTCTGGCTTGACGATGAGGGCGTTATCGCCAAGGACGCTGTGCTCATCAAAGACGGTATCCTTACAGGCTATATGCACAACCGCGAGAGCGCCGAGCGCTTCGGCGCGGAGCCGTGCGGCAACGCGCGTGCGTTTGCCTTCTCGGACGAGCCTCTCATCCGTATGAGAAATACCGCGGTGCTTCCCGGCGAGTCCAGGCTTGAGGATATTATAGCGTCGGTAGACGACGGTTATATGCTCTGCAGCACTAACAACGGACAGGCTGACACGACCGGCGAGTTCATGTTCGGCGTTACCATGGGCTATGAGATAAAGAAGGGTAAGCTCGGACGCGCGATACTCGACACAACTATTTCGGGCGTTGCGTTTGAAATGCTCAAGACCGTCGATATGGTATCGGATACTGTGACATGGTCGTCGTCCGGCTACTGCGGTAAAAAGCAGCCCATGCCGGTGGGACTTGGCGGTCCCGCACTGCGCTGCCGCGTAAACATCGCCGGCCGCTGATAAAGAAGGGAGATCTGTGACATGAAAGAAATATACGATCTTGACGCCATTGCCGAAAATGCCATTTCCGCTCTCCTTGCCGCGGGGGCAGATAAGGCATCCTGCACGGTGAATTACGGCGAGGTGCATGAATTCAACTATGAGGGCGGCGATTTTTCGCTTTTCCGCACTCTTTTCAATACCACGCTTTCGCTTATGTCCATAAAGGACGGCAAAAAGGGAAGCGCGCGTATAAACAGCTTTGAGGCGGATGCGGTAGCCGAGGCGGTACGCGACTGCCTTGCGACCGGAGATGCTTCTGCGGCGGATGACGCGTGGGACATCGCCCCCGTCATTGCAAACGGTTCGTTTACCGAGGGCGAGCTTGAGCCGGATACCGAGCGGCTCTTTGAACGCACACGCGAGTTTGTCGGGGATATCGGAAGAATGTTCCCGAAGATCGTCGTCGAACAGCTTATAACCGATCATTCGGCTTTCCACAATGTTTACCGCAACTCCAACGGAGTCCGCTTTGATACCCGCGGCGGATATTACAGCTGCTCCCCCATGTTCTCCGCGCACGACGGCGAGAAGGCATCCTCCTTCTTTTACTCACAGTGCGTGACGCATGATCTTTCCAAGCCCTTTATGGAATGCGGATCGATGAAGCAGGATCTCGGCGATACCGAAAAGCAGATAGATACCCGTGCGGTCGATGGAAAGTTCACCGGAACGGTGATACTCACACCCGGCTGCCTCGGCGATCTGCTGGGTTCGGCGCTCGATAATTTTGCCGGCGACAATCACATCCTTGACGGCACGAGCATCTGGCTCGACAAGCTGGGCAAGCAGGTGGCTCACGAGTCGCTTACCGTCTGCATGGCTGCGCGCGATCCCCGCCTTGCCATGACCGACCGCTATACCGCGGAGGGCTTTCCGTCCGAAAACTTCAATATAATAGAGAACGGCATACTGCGTGAGTTCAACATTTCAAACTATGTTGCAAACAAGACCGGTAAGCGCCGCGCGCCCAATGACGGCGGCAGATTCATCATCGAGGGTGGCAGCAAGCCTCTTGCCGATATGATAGCATCGGTAAAGCACGGGCTTATCGTTGCGCGCTTCTCGGGCGGTGAGCCGTCTGCCAACGGCGATTTCTCGGGTGTTGCCAAGAACAGCTTTATAATCGAAGACGGAAGGATCACCGATGCCGCTGCCGAAACCATGATATCGGGCAACCTTGCCGATATGCTTATGAACGTAAGAGATATCTCCGCCGAGACAGTCTCAGACGGCGTGACACTGATGCCCTATATTTCATTTAACGGCATAACCATATCCGGTAAATAAACCGCATGACCGACGGCGGGAGCCATTCTGCGCTCCGCGCCGCCGGTCCTTTGACATATTTCCGAGAGCCTCGTTTTCTTTGCGGACAAAGAAAACAGGCACATGGACAAAGAGGGGCAAAGAAAGGAACAGCCATAAAATGGAGAAGCATATTGTATATACCGGCGCCGACCTTATATTCTGCGACCGCGCGGGACTTGACGGCGATGTAAGAAATATTCTCGACGGCGGACGGCTCGGGTTGCTCACCGCCGCATCGGGAACGGATAAGCGCGGCATGCCGACATACCTGCGGCTTGCAGCCGAGGGAAGACTCTCTGTGCTTTTTGCGCCGGAGCACGGGATACATTCCGCGCTTCAGGACGGCGCATGGGGAGGGGAATACACCGATCCCGATACCGGCGTGCCGGTATACGACCTGCCGGCCAAGGGAAACCCGAAGATAGGCGAGGCGCTTGAGCGGTGCGATGCCGTGCTGTACGATATACAGGATGTCGGCGCGAGATTTTACACATATATCTACTGCCTTGCATATCTTATGCATGAGTGCGCCGCGCGGCATAAGCCCGTGATAATTCTTGACCGTCCGGACCCGATAGGCGGAACGGCTGTTGAGGGCGCGATACTTGACGAGGCGAGATTTTCTTCCTTTGTCGGGCGGTATGCCATGCCCGCACGCTATGCCATGACCTGCGGAGAGTTCGCGCTCTGGCTCAACGCTACGCATAACGTGGGCTGTGAGGTGCATGTGGTGCGCTGCCGCGGATGGTCGCGCGATATGTATGCCGACGAGACCGATCTGGCGTGGATCAACCCGTCGCCCAATCTGCCGTCGGTAACGGCGTCGCTCATCTACATCGGTACCTGCCTTATCGAGGCGACAAATGTCTCGGAGGGGCGCGGCACAACGCGGCCCTTTGAACTTGTGGGAGCGCCGTGGTGCAGTGCGACCGATCTGGCTGCACGCCTCAACGCCGCGCGACTCGGGGGAGTATACTTCAGTCCGGCGTATTTTACTCCGGTGTTCGGCAAGCATGCGGGGACAGCCTGCCGCGGTGTGCAGATAAATGTCACCGACCGCCGCGCCTTCCGTCCGCATCTTGCGGGATTGTACCTGCTTGCCGCCATGCAGGCGTATCCGGAGTGCGAAACGCGTGGGAACGGGCTTTGCCTGCGCTACGGCACGGATGCTCTCATCGGCGGCTTTGACCCCGTCGCAGTGGCGGCGGCAGAGCTTGACGGAACAAAAAAATTTTTCGCGGAGTGCGGTCCGTACCGACTTTACTGATATAAAAACGCCGATTTTGCGCATTTTTTCGCGCCATACAGCATGGATAACGGTGCATGTGGGTGAAATGAATATAATCGCTTCGGATGTGAAAATAAAATTGTATAAAATGCACTATTGACATATCGCCAAGACTGCGATATATTATTATACGCTTCATTTTCTAAGAAGGAGGGATAGTATGATTATATTTGTCTGCAATCTTTGCGGCTACGAATATAAGGCGTCTGAGGGATGTCCGGATTCGGGCATTGAGGAAGGTACCGATTTTGACGATCTGCCCGAGGATTGGACCTGCCCGTACTGCGGAGCGGGAAAGGATGAATTTGAGCCAGTAGAGGTCAAGGATGAGGATGAAGAGTCCTCGGGTTCCGTTGATCCCGACGAATTCTGACGCAGCGCGTAAATTCGCGCGTTAATTTGAATAACTTTTTTTCAAAAAGGTATTGACAAAATCCGAAATGCGCGATATAATAAGCAGGTCGGAAAACGACGACCTGCGAGCGGGCCATTAGCTCAGTTGGTCAGAGCTACCGGCTCATAACCGGTTGGTCCGGGGTTCGAGTCCCTGATGGCCCACCAACAACCAAGCTATCCGAACTCCTTAGAGTGGTGTTCACAAACGGCTTGGTCGGAAAAATAATCGGCAGAGGGTAAATCCCCTCTGCCGATTATTTTTGTCATCTGACCTTATAAAGCTCTATGCCGTTGTCGTTCAGCACGCCGGAGATCTTGAGCATATCCTTTATCGTGCCGAGGCATTCAAGCTCGGGTATCATCAGTACGTCGAACTCACGATGCCGTGCGAGCTTCAGCAATTTTCCTTCGGCTGCCTTTTGTCCGTCAAATGCGATCCCAATCTCCGCCACGACGTCCCATCTCTTTTCGTGGGCACGTGCGCGGCAGTTCGCAAGCTCGAATCGACCGATCACTGTCCGCCGATACATGATGCATGCGCGCCGCCTCACAGCTCCTCGCCTCCCGATTTTTTCTGCCGTATATTATAATAGTCCCGCCGGCGATTTTTGTCAACTCCTTTGACGTATAAAAGTCGGGGCTGTCAAAAAGCAAGATGCTCTTAACAGCCCCCAAGGATCGCCGACGGCGATCACGGTCCTCCCGAACCGACCGGGAAATTATTTTTTTATATGAAGACGTGCAGGCTGTCCTCTTTACCGCAGCATCGGCGTAAAGCTGAGTGCGTAGCGTGCATTTTCCGCAGAGGGAAAGTACACGGCGCCGAGGATAAGCAAAACGGCAATCGCGGCGGTAACAATCACCTTTACGGTGCGGTTCCAGCGGGTGCGTGCCCACATGAGATAAAGTCCAACCGGGAAGAAAATGATGAGAATGGCTATTGCAATGCCGTTCGATACCGGCTTTTTCGGCGGTTCGGGCGGAATGAGCGCCGCTCCGCAGCTCGTGCAGAAATTGGTATCATCAGGGTTGGGCGCGTGGCAATTGTGACAGTTTTTCATGATGTGCTCCTTATTTATATGCGCCGGGTTGAGGTCCGGTCTGGATTTTTATCTGTGTATATTATACAATGCCACACTGTCGGTGTCAACATAAAATGAAGTCAAATAAAAAAACGGAGCGTGAAAATACGGATGAAAAGCGGAACGCCTCCTTTTTTATTTTTTGTAATCAACAGTAAAAAACACTTGACACTTGCTGCAGCATGGGCTATAATATGTATATTCAAACAAATAGATGAGGAAGAAGGCTTGGGAGACAAACGGATATATTATTCACGCTTCAATCATGATATGGTAAATCCGCGCCGGAACGTGGAGAGCGTTGTTTTTGAATTCATCGGTGCGGGGCATACGGAATGTCTTGTGGACGGCGATCTGCTCTGTGCGTTTGAGCGGGTCCACACTGCTATACACGGTGAGCACAGTCTTTACGAAATGTTTGTGCGGCGGTTCCGCGGAAAAATGAGCGCCAACGACAGATATTACGGTATCCGCAATATGCTGGCGCACAATGGGATCAAATTGAAGGAGAATTTTCATGAAGTTGATAGGTTTTGCACCATGCCCCGTCGGATTCGAGCCTGACTCGGGTTGAAGACTCGAACTTCGCTTCACCTATCGGGACTGCCATCGCCCCTGATATATCATATAACGATTAGATATTTTTGTTTGTTTATTTGTTTATTTCAATCCACGTACCGGTGTAGGTACGACCAAATACAATATAACAATTGTTGTTTAATTGAAGTAGGCATTTTCGTTCACTAGAATTTCGCTTCTGTCCTCTTGTATTCCTTGACAAACTTTGTTAAGATGAAACATTGCTGCGGAATAAACAGCCGGATCAAACTTCCCAATCTTGATGCCTTTCATTACAGGCGTAACCATCTCCCTGCCACCGGTAAATTTCGGTCCCCTATTCAATGTTGGGTTCGCATGATTGTTTATTCTAAATTTATCTCATATTTTACTTTGTTGCCGTTGACGAATCCAATATGATTAACTTGAATGTAGGATGGTCTGAGTATTCCGGCTTATCTAATCTGACCCAAGAACATTTCTTAGGATTCCTAGTTTTGTCATGAAAAACATGAACATGTGGAATAGGACCTTCGTCTCGTTGAAATACTTCAACAAGAATTCCGCATTGTTCAGTAAGCTGAGGGTTTATCAAAGCCATGCAGGAGATGTATTCGGTAGATTTAATTACTTTTTTCACGTTTAATACCTCATAACAACAAGTTACTTAATTGTTTCGTCAATTCTTAAATTCCAAGCATCCGTTTGCTTCTGCGAAGTAATTCCCTACATAGACAGTGTAGGGCACATCAAGTTTCTTGAGGAGCGCGATGTAGTTGTTTTTCCATGTGACTGCTTCGATACTATCGTGACTGAACATATCAGTCAAATGAATTTCTCCCGTGATTTCATGTTTACGAAAGACATTGATTACTGTCATGTTAAGCTTCGCAGCAAGTTCGCAACTATCGATAATTTGCTTCTGCGCTTCACTACGAATGTAGATGACATATGCCCTCCTCAGCGTATGTTAGATGTGTTGATTGGCTTACAGATATATTATAGAATACTTTTGGTCAAATTTCAATACCTATTAATAAATCGTTAAAACTTAGCCCGCCATCAAAAATGAAGATTATTGCGTCTATTATCCTGTAAACGGGTTTTCACAAGTGCATACAAAGGGTCATGTTTATCAAGGTAGCTACGGAACCATCGGCCTAGCGTAGATTCCGGAATATCGACCATTTCGGCAAAATGAGATAGCGTTGTTGTAGATTCAAAGAATTGTATTGCTGACTCTCGGATTCGGAAAGATTTTTCTCTTTCGGAGGCTTTGAAACTGTCAGCGCGTGCCGTGAGGTCCACGAATATGAGTTGGGAATATCTCTGGCGCTTTGCGATTACAGCGTTTGCGGCGCCCGGCTTTATTTTGCAAGATTTGATATCGTCGAAAAATACATGGATGCCGAATGCGTGAGCGATGACGGCAAAATGATAGATCGCCTGCTTGAGAATGGTGCCGTTATCGTACATATCCCGTCGGAATGCATCGATGTGCACACGCTTTGCGTATATGCGGCGCACGGTCATGAATGCATCGGTATTTTGCGCTCGGAATTCGGACTGTACCCCATAGAAACGCCCGCAAAAAATAAAATAAAAAAGTTGAAAAAAACTCAAAAAAGGTATTGACAAGAGGCTCGGACTGTGGTATAATCTATAACGTCGCCGGCAAGGACGGGCAAGCAACGGGAGCATAGCTCAGCTGGGAGAGCACATGCCTTACAAGCATGGGGTCAC
>CAUABN010000029.1:0-8224 GCA_958427275.1 uncultured Anaerotruncus sp. | reverse complement strand
ATGTGCGTATCCGTGACCATCAACAACAACAACATCCGTTCGCAGGGTCCCGACAAGGCGACCGGCTCGGCTGTTGCATGGTACTATTCCGATGGTATCTGGACACAGACCACCAACATCAATGCCTGCCGTCTGCAGATCCCGCAGAACTTCAAGGGCTGGCTCTATGTTCCCGCCACCTCGTTCACTCAGACTAACGGTGAGTTTTGGGATGTCACGACCGGCTGCTTCAATGATAACTTCTTCATTGACAACATGCGTTGCTATACCGACGGCTACACCTACAGTGCCGATTCCTACATAATCTTCGACGAGATCACTTTCATAAAGTAATCGCAAACGTTGGGGCTGTTAAGAGCATAAATGCTTTTAACAGCCCCTTAAAAATGCCGGGCAGGGTCCCGGCATTTTTTATGTGATCCCGTTTTTTTCGCAGCATCTCTTTTTTCGGTGCTCAGCCGCCGATAGCATACCTTTTGGTCCGGTTGGGCCTATGCCCGGTCACTTTTTCAACCATATATCATAAGAACTGTGACTTAATTATATGGCATAATAATATTGAAAAAGACCAAGGAGAGGTCATCATAAAAAAACAACTGTCATGTACACGGCAGTAACACTGCTTATAATGTCTGCAATAATAGCAGGAGGATGCGCCGGCACGACCTACCCGCAGGAAACAAATGCCGCCGGTATAGCTAACGCCGCGCCCCCGACGTTCACTACCGCCGCTCCGGAAACGACCGTAACGCCGGAGAAAACCACAGCCTCTGAAACGACTGATGCTCCGGAAACCACTACGACTCCGGAGACCACCGACGGAGGTGGCTCACCTCCGGACAGTGATGCTGCTGCATTTACTTTGAAAATTTACTTTTACGCTCATCCCACTTGGAACGCTATGCGGGCTATTGACAAATCGGATGTGATGGTGTACAATAATATATTATAATCTTTGCATTCCGGCATGGGGGGGACAGCACATGCACATTACAATCACGGGACGGCTTGGGAGCGGTAAATCGACCGTTTGCCGCATATTTTCCAATAAATACGGATACGAAATTTACAGCACGGGGACCATCCACCGCAGAATAGCGGCGGAAAAGGGGATATCCGCGCTTGAAATGAATGAGCTTATGGCGAAGGATCTCAGCTTTGACCATATGATCGACGATGCGGTAACGCGCATCTCGCGCGAGAACCGCGACCGCACGCTGATATTCGACTCACGCATGGCGTGGCACTTTGCGTGTGATTCCTTCAAGGTGTTTATGCACATCGACCCCGCGATAGCGGCGCGCCGTGTTATGGCGGATGACCGCGGGGATGTTGAAAAATATACCGACATTGATGATGCCCGCCGCCAGCTTTTGGCGCGTGCGATGTCCGAAAACACGCGTTACAAGCGCATTTACGGTGCGGACAACCTTGATTACCACAATTTTGACCTGATAGTTGACAGCGCAACGATAACTCCGGAGATGCTCGCAGAGCTGATACTTGATGAGTTCGGAAAATATTCCGCCGATCCTGCGGCATATTCTTCACCGATCCTGCGGCTCTCGCCGCTCGCAATATATCCCACGGCGTCGGAGGAGGAGATGGCTCGCGAGGAGGGCGATATCACCGTTACGGTGATAAACGGTTCGCACTATCTGACCGGAGGAGGCAGGGCGCTGCTGAATGCGATACGCGAGAAGCCCGCAACGATAGTTGCGCGTCTTGCGGATGACGCCGGAAAAGCTGAGGCAGAGGCTCGCATTTCCGCGCTCGGGAAGTGCGGCGCCGAGATCCTTCGCGGCATCGGCGACAAATGGGGCTTTGACTATCCGGAGATACCCGAAGTTTACAGGTAAATATCATATGAGGAGCTGTTAAAAACCTGCGTTTTTAACAGCTCCTTTTTTATGTTATTTCTGCTCGTCGTGTCGGTCGGAGCTTTGCGATCTGCCGCGTATCCACGCCGCGAACAGCGATCCCGCATCGTATGTCTTTCCCGCAGAGGCGTAATCGATCAGCCGTATGCTTCCGTCCGCGGTCTCTGCCGAAACGCAGATGTTGAGATCGGGTATTTCCGCATGATCGGCAGGGGCTGCACGCACCCGCCCTTCGGGATCGACCGGGAAGATTTCCTCCCGCTCGGGGTCAAAGCCGAGGCGGGCGTCTGCGGCAAGCACGATGCATCCGCGCTGCAGGGCAATGTATTTGTCGTGGGCTTCCCGGTCGGGCGGGAGCACTGCGTATGTTGCGGTGTCAAGCTCCAGTGAAATGGTGTCGTTGTCCTGCCAGAGCCGGTTTATTTTAAGATATCCCGGCGCGGCGGCAACGGCACTGCCGTTTACCGTGACCCTTGTGCTGCGGCTCCATGCGGGAACGCGCACCGAAAGCGTCATGCGTTCGGGGACGTTCAGATGCACGCAGATGCGCACGCTGCCGCCGACAGGGTAGTCTCCGGTGATCTCAAAGCGCATATATTTCCCGGTCGGAGTTGTGCATTCGGCATATCCGGGAAGCCAGAAGGTGAGCACCGCACCGTCCTGTGTGCGCATAACGGCGGTCCGCGGAATTATTCCCGCGCCTGCCGCGCCTATGCATGCGCAGCAGCCGTAAAAATAGCTGCCCTCGCTGTCGGTCACGCGCATAAGTCCGCCTATTTTCTGTCCGCGCGTGCCTGCGCGGAGCGGGGAATAGCTGTCAAACGGCAAAAATCCGCGTAATTCGGGGTACTTGTCGTTCCCCGGTACGACCGACAGTATGTGGTGTGTGTTGAGCGATCCGAGGTAGGCGTTGAAGAATGTCCGCTCGATTGCATCGGCGAAATCCGCCTCACCGCTGAGGCGGAGGAGCTGCGCCATGAGCTTCATCAGCGTCACGCTGACGCAGGTCTCCTGCATTATGCCCACAAAATCGTCATCGGTCTGGGCGCGCGTCGAGCCGTCAAACAGCTCGTGCGTGCAGCCGGAGCAGCCTATTACCGTGTAGTCGCTCTCAAGCACGCGCCTGCCGAAATTAAGCGCCGCGCGGCGGTATTTTTCTTCGCCGGTCACACGGTAGTATTCGACAAGTCCTTCAAAGCAGGACATCATCTCGTAGGCTTTTGTTACGGGATATTGGCAGGGGTCGAGCCTATCCTCGGCGGCAAGTCTGAATATCGGCGCGTCTCCGTTCTCGCCTGTGTCAACGATATACGCCGCGTAATCAATATATTTCTGCTCTCCGGTAAGGTTGTAGAGGCGAACGAACGGCTCCAAAATCGACATTGAGTTTATGCCCATCCAGTGACCGGAGGTTTCGTTTATCGGTATGCCGTACCTGCCCACATGAGCCATTATATAATCGGCATGGCGGTACATAGCCGTGCGGATATCGTCAAGGAGCGCCGCGTCGCTGCATATTTCGCTGAAATACTGAAGACCGAGGAGCACATACTTGCGTCCCCACATATCCCAGCCGGAAAATTCGCACTCACGGCTGTATGTGGTGATGCGTCCGTCTGCGTCCTGACGCGCGAGAAGCCCGCGCACGCTTTCCTCAAGTATCGAATAAAGCTCGCTGTCCTGCGTGTAGGCGCAGATAAAGCATGCCCCACGCATCAGCTTGCCCCAGTATTCGCATCTCCAGCCGCGGTTGCTGTCGTCTGTCCCGGTGCCGAACACGGCGGCAAAGCGGCGGTAGAGCGAGCGGTCGCGCAGCTGTGTGTCGCAGATGAATTTTACGGCGCTGTCAAATATCCCGTTAAAATGCGACCGGTTCCCGTAGTCGGGAATAAATCTGTCGGTGGCAAAGGTCTGGCTTTCAAATGCGCTCTTGTGCGGTATTTTCATTGTGCTGTTCCCCCTCTGTTGTTTTGAAATTGCGGACTGCCGGATAGACCGACAGCCCGCAAAGGTTGTGTTATTGATTGTCGCCGTCGTCGGTGTCCCCGGTGTTATCGGTGTCCCCGTCGGCGTTGCCGTTTCCGGATCCCTCGTCGGGTTCCTCGGCATTGCGACGTTTTTTATCTTCCTCTGCCTTTTTATCGGCTTCGGCCTGTACGCGGTTGGCTTCCGCGCTGCGGCTTTTCTTGTCCTCGGCTATTTTTTCAAGCTCTTCGGCTGTTGCGTCGTGGTCCATTACTGCGCGGAACTGGTCGCCGTCCATCGTCTCGTGCTCAAGCAGATACTCGGCAACGAATTTCAGTTTGTCGGCGTGGTCGGTAAGGATCTTCTTTGCAGCTTCAAACGCCTCGTTGATTATGCGGTGTACCTCGGCGTCTATCTTTGCCGCTGTCTCGTCGGAATAATCGGGCTGAGAGGCAAAGTCTCTGCCAAGGAAAATATCGTCGCCGTGGCTCGTGCCGTAGCGGATCGGTCCCAGCTCATCCGACATACCGAGCTGAGTTACCATTGAGTGTGCGATGCTCGTTGCACGCTGGATATCGTTGGATGCGCCGCCCGAGAAGTCGCCGAAGGTGAGCATTTCGGCTACGCGTCCGCCGAGCAGTCCCGCAATGCGCTCATTGAGCTCGCGGCGGTAAACGCTGAATTTATCCGTTGTCGGGATAGATACGGTAACGCCGAGCGTCTGACCGGCAGGGATGATGGAGATCATATGCACCGGGTCCTGTGTGGGCATATAATAGCCGACGATGGCATGACCCGCCTCGTGGTACGCCGTGTTGCGGCGCTCGCTCTCAAGCATTTTGCGCGATTTCTTCTGCGGACCGGTGAGCACCTTCATAAAGGCGTCCTCAATATCCTGCATACCTATGAGGGATTTGCCGCGGCGGACCGCAAGCAGCGCAGCCTCGTTCAGCAGATTGGCAAGATCGGCTCCGGTGAAGCCGGAGGTGGTCTTGGCGATCACGGAGAAATCGACATCGTCCTCAAATTTCTTGTTGCGGGCGTGTACCTTGAGTATCTCTTCACGACCAGTGATGTCGGGGTAATTTACGGTTATCTGACGGTCAAAGCGTCCGGGACGGAGCAGGGCGGGATCAAGGATATCGGGGCGGTTCGTTGCCGCCATAACGATAATGCCCTCGTGGGAGCCGAAGCCGTCCATTTCGACGAGCAGCTGGTTCAGGGTCTGCTCGCGTTCGTCGTGTCCGCCGCCGAGACCGGCGCCGCGGTGACGGCCGACGGCATCTATCTCATCTATAAATACGATGGATGCGGGAGATTTGCGTGCGGTCTCAAACAAATCGCGCACACGCGACGCACCGACGCCGACGTACATTTCAACAAAATCGGAGCCGGAGATCGAGAAGAAGGGAACATCCGCTTCTCCTGCGACAGCCTTGGCGAGCAGTGTTTTACCTGTACCGGGAGGGCCCATCAGAAGAACGCCGTGCGGTATTTTTGCGCCGAGCTTTGCAAACTTCTGCGGATCCTTGAGGAATTCGACTATCTCCTCAAGCTCCTCCTTTTCTTCATCGGCGCCCGCCACATCCTTGAATGTCACACGGTCCTTGTCGTTCGTGTCAGCCGATGTCTTAACGCGCGCCTTGCCGAAGCTGTTTATCTTGCTGCCCTTGCCGGTCATCTGATTGAGCATGTAGAACCACATTGCGACCACGATGACGATAAGGACGATATACGGCAGAAGGGATACCCACCACGGCCATACCGTTTCGGGCTCGTATTCAAAGTTTGTGATAACTCCGCGCTCGTACTGGTCAAGTATCAGCTTGCCGAGGTCTTCGCGGAAGTATTCTACGCTCTTGAGGCGGTAGGAGACTGTCTTGCCGTCGTCAAGGAGCATGGTGATGACATCGTTTTTCGTCACCTTGAATTCCTTGACCTGCTCTTTTTCAAAGTAGGAAACGACGGTGGCGTATGTCGTTCTTCCGTTATCGCCACTGCCCAGCAGACCGGAAACAACGAATATTATCACGGCTATCACTGCAAAGTAAAGCAGTATTATCCGCAGGTTGGTAGCTTGGTTTCTTTTCATATGCGAAAATGCCTTTCTTTGTTTTGGCTTGTGCGTGTGCGCTCAGCTCTGGTAAACTTCCGGCTTCAGCACACCGACAAAGGGAAGGGTGCGGTAGCGTTCGTCGTAGTCAAGTCCGTAGCCGACCGCAAAAACGTCGGGTATCTCGGTGCCTACATATTTGGGCGTGTAATCGACCTGACGGCGCGCCGGTTTGTCGAGCATCGTGCAGCACTCCACGCTGTTTGCGCCCTTGAGACGGAGATAATTTTCAAGGTAACTCAGCGTGCGTCCGCTGTCCACTATATCCTCCACCACTATTATGTCGATGTCGGAGAGGTCGCCGCGATGCAGATCGAGCAGTATATTTATTCTTCCCGAGGTCTGTGTCCCGGAGCCGTAGGAGGAGACTTTCATAAAGTCTATCTCCACGGGGCGCTGTATCTTTTTCATCAGATCGCCCATAAAGACCACCGAGCCTTTGAGAATGCAGAGCAGGAGCAGCTTTTTGCCGCTGTCGCGGTAGTCGCGGTCGATCTCCGCCGCGATCCTTGTGGTTATCGAGTCGATCTCCTCCTCGGTAACGAGCTTGTATGCAATGTCGTTTATCACTTTGTATCGTCCTCCGGATATCCGTAAGTTTCTGGTTTCCCATCGAGCCTTACCGTGACACTGACGACGGCACTGCCCGCATATTTTGCCTCCGCACCGTCGCGCACGCCGATAAACGGAACGTATATCACGTCCTCGCCGTCACATATGACGGGTATTGCCGCACGAAGGCAGGATGGGATCTTTTTGTCGCAAAACAGTTTTTTTAAGCTCTTGTGCATCCCGCCGAGCAGTATCCTGTCTCCGGCACGGCGCGGACGCGCATACAAAGCACCCTTAATTTTATCAGCAGAAAGATGCGTCTTTGTAGATACTTTGTAAATTATATTTATATTTTCGCCGCCGGGCGTGCCGGCGTCTCCGAGCGTGACCGAAAAACCGCCGGGAAGCGGATTTACGCCTTCGTGAAGCGGATAAATGCCGTCCGGAAGCACGCGCGAGCCGTCATCGGTACCGCTCCGGGCAAACGACAGCCTGCCGTCCGCAAGTACCGCGTCAACGCCGCCGGGGAGGGAGATGCGCTTCCTGCCGTGTGTGCCGAGCGCCGCAAGCACCGCGCTTATGTGCGTTTCCTCGGGCATCCCACACCCGGCGTCGGCTGCCAGCAGCCGAACGACGCGTGATGACACCGGCGAGGCTTCCTCTGCCAGCTTCGCGGCGGGCAGGGAGCCGTCATGCAGGTTTTCTTTTATAAATTTTCCGGCAAGCGCATCCAGGTACGCGCAGTCCGCGCGCAGATTGGCTGCCAGCCGCGCTGCCGCGGCATCCGCCGCCGGATTTATCCGCCGCAGTTCCGGCAATACACGAGCGCGCAGGCGGTTGCGCGAATAATCCACATCGTCGTTCGTCGAGTCGTAAACAAAGCGTATGCCGCGCTCGCGGCAGTAGCTGTGAATCTCGGCTTTGGTCATGCCGAGTATCGGACGCACCACAGTACGTCCTCCGCCGAGCCCGCGTACCGGCGGTATGCCGCACATTCCCCTGGCGCCGCAACCGCGCGTGAGGCGCATCAGCATGGTCTCAAGGTTATCGTCGGCATTGTGCGCCGTGGCGAGCAGGCGGATGCCCCGCGCCGTCATCACGCGCTCAAAAAAAGCGTAGCGCTCGCGCCGTGCCGCCTCCTCAAGTCCCTCGCCGCGCTCGCGCGCCGAGGCGGGAACGTCAACGCATTCGGTGTGTATAGGCACGCCGCGCTCGCGGCATACTTCAGCGCAGAATTCACGGTCGCGCTCCGCCTCCGCGCCGCGTATCATGTGGTCAAGGTGGGCGCATTCAACGGTAAAACCGGAGCGCAAAAGCATGTCAAGCAGCGCCGATGAGTCGGCGCCGCCGGAGAATGCGAGTAATATGCGCTCTTCTTTTTTCATCGGAACGAGCATATCGGGCGGCGTGTAGCCGCCCGGGAGCGCCGCGGAGCTTTTTTTTCTGCTCATTTCAATATCCTGCGGGAGGCTCGGGCGCGTTGTTTTCGATGCCGCGGAAGAGCGTATACGTACCGCTCCAGCTCAGCTTGACTGATCCCGTCGAGCCGTGGCGGTTCTTTGCCACTATACATTCAACGATGTCGATGCTGTTTTTGTCGGGACCGGCTTCCTCGTCTGTTTTGTAGTATTCGTCGCGGTAGATGAAAAGCACCGTATCCGCGTCCTGCTCGATAGAGCCGGAGTCGCGCAGGTCGGAAAGCATGGGCTTTTTT